>CAXUMV010000365.1:683-3014 GCA_964252065.1 uncultured Lichenihabitans sp. | reverse complement strand
ATGCATGGTCGACCCCCCGGGGCAGCTCTGTCGACGTCAGTCGATCTCGGCGATGAAGGGCAGGTTGCCCGCCGACAGGCCTGCGTCCACCGGCAGGGCGACGCCCGTGATGCCGGAGGCCGAAGGGCTCGCCAGGAACACGGCCGCGGCCGCGACTTCGGACGGCTCGACGATGCGCCCGAGCGGGTAAAGGCGCGACACCCGTTCGAGCACGCCGGGATCCTTGGCGAGCCGGTGTTCCCAGGCGGTGGTTCGGACAGAGCCCGGGCAGACCGCGTTGGCACGGATGCCGCGGCGGCCGTACTCGGTCGCGATGGCGCGCATATGGGCGAGCAGCCCGGCTTTCGCGGCCGAGTAAGCCGGGTTGCCGTAATGCGAGAAGGCGTTCACCGAGGCGGTGAAGACGAAGACGCCGCGCCCCCGCTCGCCCATCTTGGGCAGCAGCGGCGATGTCAGGTTCCAGGCGCTCGTCAGGTTGACGTCGAGCTCCCGCCGCCACGCCGCGTCGTCGACCTGCGCGAAGGTCTCGGCGCGGGTGTGGCCGGCGTTGCTGACGACGACGTCGGGCAGGCCGACGAGGGCCTCGATCCGCTCGAGCGATGCCCGGCAGGCGACAGGATCGGTGAGGTCGAAGGGCTCGCGCAACTCGGCCGTCACCCCGGCGAGAAGCTCCGCCGTGCGATCGCAGGCGACGACCCTGGCGCCCGCGGCCGCAAAGGCGTCGACCATGGCGCGGCCGATGCCGCCGCCGGCGCCTGTGATGAGAACCGTCTGCCCCTCGAGGGGGCGCATGGGCGCCGTCATGCCATTGCTCCGCGTGCCGCCACGGGCCAGAGGCGTTCGATCCGGCCGTCGCGGATCCCAACATACCAGTCGTGACGGTCGACGGTCGGGTCGCAGTGTCCGGGCACCAGCATGACCTGCTCGCCGATCTCAAAGGGCTCCGCGCCGGCCTGCAGCGCGAGGGTGCCGTGTTCGTCCGAGGCGCCGGCATAGGTGACGCCGGGCCGTTGCCAGACGAGCGGCAGGCCGCTGTCCACCGCCACGGCCTTGTGACCCGCATCGATCACGGCGAGGCCGGGATGCGGCGCGCTCATGACGGTCGCGCGGACGAAGAGCGCGTGGCGGAACGGCGGGGCGGGCTCGTTGCGCCCGTAGTCGGCATCCATGAAGGCATAGGAGCCGACCTGCAGCTCGGTATAGACGCCGCTGGCCGCCTCCAGCGCAAAGGTGCCGGTGCCGGCGCCGCCGACGATGGCGCATGGCAGGCCCAGGCGCTTCAGGTCCTCGACGACGCCGCCGGTCATCGCCGCCGCCGCGGTGATGCTCGCCGCCCGCTCCTCCGGCGTGCGCAGATGCTGGGCGCTGCCGTGATAGGCCTGGAGGCCGCCGAAGCGAAGGTGGGGGCTGTCGGCGATCTGCCTCGCCAGGGCCACGGCCGCCGGCCCCGGGGCCACGCCGCAGCGGCCGGCGCCGACGTCGATCTCGACCAGCACCGTGATGCGCACGCGGGCCTCCTTGGCCGCAGCCTCGATCAGCGCGATCCCGCGCGGATCGTCGGCGCAGACCGCGATGGTGCAGATCCGCGTCAGCGCGGCGAGGCGCGCGAGCTTGCGCGGCCCGACGACCTCGTTGCTGACGAGGATGTCGGGCACGCCGCCCCAGGCCAGCACCTCGGCCTCGGCGACCTTCTGCACGCACTGGCCCACCGCGCCGCGCGCCATCTGCAGATGGGCGATGACGGGCGACTTGTGCGTCTTAGCGTGGGGGCGGAGTTTGACGCCGGCCTCGGCGGCGAGGCGGGCCATGGTGTCGAGGTTGGCTTCGAAGGCGTCGAGGTCGACCACGAGGGCGGGCGTGTCGATCGCGTCGACCGGCATGCCGGGTTCGGCGGGTGGGGGCTGCAGCATGGCTCAGGCCGCCATGGAGGGGGAGGGGCCGGCGAGCCGGTCGACCTCAGCGCGGATCGAGCCCGCGGCCACCCCGCCGGTCGCCAGCACGGTGCAAATGTGGACGGATTCGATCGTGCCGAGGGACATGCTGGTCAAGGCTCCGTATGTGCCGCGCCGGGCTTCAATTCGCGTGCCACCAGCGGCCGCCGACCACGACGCCGCGCGCGAAAAGACGTTGTTTGGACGTCACGATCTCGCCCCGCACGTCCTCCAGCGCGAACGCGCCGTCCTCGAGCGACAGCACGCTGGCGTCGCCCGCGCTGCCCGGCTTGAACGTGCCGAGATCCGGCCGGTTCAGCGCCTTGGCCGCCGTCACGGTCGAGGCGGCGACGACGTCGGCGAGCGGCATGCCGAGCGCCAGGAACTTCGAGAGCGTCGT
>CAXUMV010000365.1:0-673 GCA_964252065.1 uncultured Lichenihabitans sp. | reverse complement strand
CCGGCCCCTCGAGGCAGAGCGCGTGGATATCGGACGAGATGGTGTCGGGCGGAAAACCCTGGTCCATCATGGCCCGCGCGGTCGCCCAGGAGAACGACCCCATGCCGTGGCCGATGTCGAAGATCACCCCGCGCCGGCGGGCCTCGATCAGGGCGGGCCTGACCTCGCCCTTGCCGTTGACGGGGGAGTTCGGGAACGGGCGGAAGCAGTGGGTGAGCACGTCGCCGGGCCGCAGGCGGGCGACCACCGCCTCGTAGGACGGCGGCGGCTCGTCGATGTGCACCATCAGCGGCAGGCCTGTCTGGTCGGCGACCTCCTCGGCGACGTCGAGGGGCACGATGCCTGCCGTGCCGCTGGCCGTGCGGCCGAGGCGCACCTTGATGCCGACGATGAGATCCCGGTTGGCCTGGACCACCTCCAGGCAGTCGGTGGCGGCCAGCAGGCGGATGTCATGGCCCTCGCCCACCATGACCTTGTTGGAAAAGCCGTAGATGCCCGCGAAGGAGACGTGCAGGTAGGGCAGGATGCGGATCGCGCTCCGTTCGATGACGTGCCTGCGGAAGCCCGCGAAGTTGCCGGGCCCCGCGCTGCCCGTGTCGACGCAGGTCGTCACCGCGCTCTTGCGGGCGAACATCTCGGCGTCGATGCCGAGCGAGGTGCCGCCCCAGTAGAC
>CAXUMV010000364.1:0-3849 GCA_964252065.1 uncultured Lichenihabitans sp. | reverse complement strand
GGTGTCGAACCGCTCGTTCGTCTTGTCCCGCATCAGCGACAGGACGAGGCAAGAGTCGTCCGGCATGCGGAAGATGTAGACGATCTCCTCGGCCAGCGCATTCGCCTGGTCGGAGACGCAGGGGTAGAGGTGCTTGGAGCAGTAGAACTCGCTTTGCGAGAAGTTGTCGGGGGCGAGGTCGACCTGCCTGTGCAGGCCCGAGGCGCTGCCGTGACGACAGGCGACGTAGACGGGATCGAGCAGATAGGTGCCCGCCATGTAGTCGGCGATGACCTGGGGCGAGGTCGCGGCGAAGAGGTTGTCGGCGAGCAGCGTCGGGGCACCGTCCCGCGGATAGTGCACGACGGCGAAGAAGTCGAAGGTGACGAAGCGCCGGAGAGACTCGATCATCGCGACTGGATAGCGCGCGGTGCCGACGCTCGAAAAAAGCTGCGTTGCGACAGCAAAGGCTTCAGGCGCGGTGATGTCCAACGCTCAACAGACTCCCGTGGAACGCTAGGATCTGCGTCGACCGCCGCAATACCCCATGCAGGATATATCGCGCCTCCCCGACGGCCTTTAGGCTACCCCATCCCTGGAACGCTTGCAAACGACGGCGGGCGACGCGACGCGGCTCCTGCAAGAGGCGGGCCAGGGATGTCGCAAGAGGCGGCCCAAGGGCCGTGACCGCATATCGGGAGCAAGATGGCACCCCAGTATGACTATGTCGTTGTCGGCTCCGGGGCTGCCGGGTCCGTGATGGCGGCCCGCCTGAGCGAGGATCCGGGCGTCCGGGTCCTGGTGCTGGAGGCGGGCATCTCGGATCTGTCGATCTACGTGCGGATGCCCGGGGCCCTGGCCTACCCGCTCATGGACCAGAAGCGGACCTGGGCCTACGACACCGGCCCGGAACCGTTCATGGACGACCGGGTGATCCGGCACGTGCGCGGGCGCATGCTCGGGGGATCGTCCTCGCTCAACGGCATGGTCTACGTCCGGGGCAACCCGCGCGACTTCGACCAATGGGCCGCCGAGGGCCTGGCGCAGTGGTCCTATGCCCACTGCCTGCCGTACTTCAAGAAGCTCGAGTCCTTCGACCAGGGGGCGAACCAGTACCGCGGCGGCACCGGCCCGATCGGGGTCTCGACCATGAAGGCCGCGCTGCCGATCTTCCAGGCGTTCCTTGCGGCGGGCCAGCAGGCGGGGCACGCGCTGAACCCGGACTACAACGGCTTCCGGCAGGAAGGCGTCCACGTCTACCAGGCCAACATCCACGGCGGCGTGCGGGCGAGCGCGGGGCGCGCCTATCTGCGGCCGGCCCTCAGGCGTGGCCGCGTCGAGCTCCGCCTCGGCGCCCATGTCGGCAGCATCAGGTTCGGCGGCAACAAGCGGGCGGTCGGCGTCCACTACAGCTTCCGCGGCGAGCAGCTCTTCGCCGAGGCGGAGCGCGAGGTGATCCTGTGCGGGGGCGCCTACCAGTCGCCGCAGACCCTGATGCTGTCCGGCATCGGCGATCCCGCCCGGCTGAAGGCGCACGGCATCGCCGTGGTCGCCGACGTTCCGGGGGTCGGCCAGGCGCTCGAGGACCACGTCGCGGCGCCCGTCAGCTATCGCGCCTCGCGCCCGGGGGTCTCCCCAGGCACCAACATGCACGCCTTCCGCAAGGCCGCGGTCGGCGCCCGCTGGCTGTTCGGCCGGTCGGGGCTCGGCGCCACGAATCACTGGGAGACGGGATCCTTCTTCAAGAGCCACGACACGGCGGCCTATGCCGACATCCAGCACGAGTTCCTGCCGGTCCTCGGCGACTACGCGCAGGGCCATATCGAGGTCGAGGATGGCTTCTTGTACTCGACGTGCCTGATGCGCCCGCGCAGCCGGGGCTCCGTGGAGCTGCGGTCGGCCGATCCGACGAGCCATCCCAGGATCGTCAACAACTACCTGCAGGATCGGGAGGACCAGGTCACGCTGGTCCGCGGCGTCAAGCACACCGACGAGATCATCCACCAGCCCGCCTGGGACGGCATCCGCGGGGAGGGCGTGTCGCCCCCGTTCCGGACGATGCGGGACGAGGACGTGCTCGCCTGGCTGCGGCAGAACGGGGGCACCCAGTACCACCCGGCCTCCACCTGCCGGATGGGCGTCGACGACCGGTCGGTGGTGGACGACGAGGGCCGGGTGCACGGGGTCGAGCACCTGCGCGTGATCGACGCCTCCATCATGCCGCACGTGACCAGCGGCAACCTGCACTGTCCGACCCTGATGATCGCCGAGAAGCTGGCCGACCGGATGCGAGGCCGGACCCTGGCGCCCGAGACGGTCCCCTCGGCCGACCGGGTGCCGCCCATGCCACAGGGACTGGAGACGGGCGGCCCGGCCTGACCGCCGCCCATCCCTTCAACATGCAAGGAAACATGCCCGTGTCGACGATGCCGAACCCCGCGCGGAAGACCGCCGTGACGCCGAGGACGCACACCCACTTCATCGACGGGGCCGACCGCGCCTCGGACGGCGGGGCGCTGATCGAGCGGCACAATCCCGCGACGGGTGAGCTCGTCGCGACCTGGCCCGAGGGCACCCGCGGGGACGTCGACCGCGCCGTGGCGGCCGCGGTCACGGCCTTCGAGGACGGGCGATGGTCGGACCTGCCGGCCGCGAGCCGATCCGACGTGCTGCGGGCCGTGTCGGCCGCGCTCAAGGCGGACGGGCACGACTTCGCGCTCGTCGAATCCCTGGAAACGGGAAAGACGCTGCTGCAGGCCGGGGAGGAGATCGCCTGGGTGAGCGACATCTGGGATCTCGCGGCCGGCCAGGCGCGGTCCCTGCACGGGGACAGCCACGCCAATCTGGGCGAGGAGAAGCTGGCCCTGGCGCTGCGCGAACCCGTGGGGCCGGTCGCGCTGATCACCCCGTGGAACTACCCGATGGTCGTGCTCAGCATGAAGCTCGCCTTCGCGCTCGCGGCCGGCTGCACCGTGGTCGTCAAGCCGAGCGAGCTCACGTCGGGAACGACGCTGATGCTGGCCCGCCTGCTGAAAGCGTCCGGGCTGCCGGACGGCGTCTTCAACGTCGTCACCGGCTCCGGCGATCCGGTGGGCCAGCGCCTGGCCGAGCATCCCGACCTGCGCCTCATCTCCTTCACCGGCTCGACCGCGACGGGCCGGAAGGTGCTGACGGCGGCCGCCGGCAACATGAAGAAGGTCGTCATGGAGCTCGGCGGCAAGAACCCCACCGTCGTGTTCGCCGATGCCGACCTCGAGGCCGCCGTGGACGGCACCATCAAGGGCTTCGTGTACAATGCCGGCGCCGAGTGCTGCAGCGGAAGCCGCGTCTTCGTCCAGCGCCCGCTCGCGGCGGCCTTTACCGAGAGGCTCTGCCGGAGCCTCGGCACCGTGACGGTCGGCGACCCGCTCGATCCCGCGACCAAGATGGGCGCCATCGTGTCCGAGACGCAGTTCGCCAAGATCGTCCACTACATCGAGGAGGGCCGCAAGGCCGGCACGCTCGCGTTCGGCGGCCATCGCGTCGACCGGCCCGGGCTGTTCCTGGAGCCCACCGTCTTCACCGATATCCCGACGAGCGCCGCCATCGCGCGCGAGGAGGTGTTCGGTCCGGTCATCGTCATTGTGCCCTTCGACGATCTCGCCGAGGCGATCGCGCTCGCCAACGACACCGAGTATGGCCTCGCGGCGAGCATCTGGACGAGCGACCTTGCGACCGCCATGACGATGTCGCGCCGCGTGCGGTCCGGCATCGTGTGGGTCAACACCTTCCTCGACCTGCCCTCCGAAGTCTCCATCGGCGGCGTCCGGCAGAGCGGCTTCGGCCGCGAGAACGGGCGTCATGCGATCCAGGAGTTCACCGTGCTGAAGA
>CAXUMV010000363.1:0-3864 GCA_964252065.1 uncultured Lichenihabitans sp. | reverse complement strand
GATCTCGATCGTGGTGCGGTCTGGCCCGATGCCGGCGAGCGAGAGGGCGGCCGCGGAAGCCGCGCCGCTCAGCATGGTGCGGCGGTTGATGATGGGATTGATGGTTTCCTCCTCCTGCTTGGGGGTCGCGGACCGTTCAGTCTCGCGTATCGAGGTCGATCAGCTCGATCTTGTAGCCGTCGGGATCGTCCACGAAGGCGATGTGCGTGGTACCGTGCTTCATCGGTCCGGGCGGGCGCGGGATGGCGGCACCGGCGGCGGCGAGCTCCTGGCAGACCCCGTGGATGTCACGGACCCCGAGCGCGATATGGCCGTAGCCGGTGCCGATCTCGTAGGGGCCGGCCTGGTCCCAGTTGTGGGTCAGCTCCACCACGGCGTGGGTGTCCTCGGGGCCGTAGCCCACGAAGGCGAGGGTGAAGCGGCCCTCGGGGAACTCCATGCGGCGCAGCAGCGTCATGCCGAGCAGCCGGGTGTAGAAGTCGAGCGACCTGTCGAGATCCCTGACCCGCACCATCGTGTGCATGACGCGGAACTTGCCGTCCTCACTCATCGTCGTGATCGTCCTGGCGGTTTTCGGGCTCGCAGCCGGGGGCCGGATGGGCGATGCGGGCTTCGAGGTAGAGGCGGCACATCTCGGCGTTGGCCTCCGCCGCGCCCCGCACGCTGCGCAGCGCCCTGAGGTGGGCCGGGTAGCCCGCGGGCGTCACGGCCGCGCCGTCGATCGCGATGAAGGCCGGGGCTTCGGGCGCCGCCGAGACGCCCTCGTGCCGGCGCATGGCGAGATAGCGCAAGGCGAGGCCGCGGAGCTCGGGATCGTCGTGCTCGTTGAGGGCGTCGAGATCCGCCATCGTGGTGGCGAGCGCCGCCTCGGTTCCCCACAGCGAGGCGAGCCGGCGCAGGAGCTTCTCCTGCCGCCCCAGGAAGGCCCGCTCCCGGAAGGCGCGGCGGATCTCCTCGAGGTCGGTCTCGGCCTCGCCCGAGAAGACGGCCGCAAAACCCCAGCCCGCCGCGACGCCGCGGTTGATCTTGCGGGAGGCGAAGTGGTCGACCAGGCGGATCGTGGCGACGTCGACGAACGGCAACCGCTCGACCGCGCAGCGCATGTCGCTGGCCATCAGGAAGGCGAAATTGGCCGAGCACCAGAAGGTCGGCAGGCGGAACACGATCTCGGCGGCCGGTCCCTTGAGCGTGAGGGCCTCGATGAACCCCATCGTGGTCACGGGCTCGTCGAGCTCGGGGTCCAGCACGGTGTCGAGCGCCATCATGACGGCCGCCCGGCGAGCCTCCTCGGCCGCCTCGCCGCCCGCCATGGCGTCGACGCGTTCAGGCCGCGGCATCGACCTCGCCCCGGGCCAGCAGGATCTCGCCCTCGCCCGCCGCCGCATCAGCGAGGCGGCACGCGGCCGGCACCGGCAGGTCGTAGAGCCTAGCGGCGTTGAGCCCCATGATCTTGCGCTTGACCTCGAGGGTCAGCGGGGTCGCGGCCTCCTGGGCGAGATCTGCGGGGAACTCGAAGGCCATGAACTTCTCGACGATCCACTTCGGGCTGGTGATGCCGTAGTCGGAGCCGAACAGCAGCCGGTCGGGGCCGAGGAAATAGAGCAGGTCCGCCATCATCTGGGCGAAGTACTTGGGCCGCGCGTGGATGAAGGAGGGGATCAGCGCCAGCCCGCCATAGACATTGGGCTCCTGCCCGGCGATCCAGCAGAAATCGTCGATGCGCGGCATGCCGCAATGGTCGACCACGAAGTTCAAGGTCGGGAAGGCGGTCGCCACATAGTCGACGTCGCGCACGTCGAAGGCGTCGAGGTTCAGGGGATGGATCGTCGGCCCCTTGTGGACGTGGACGGTCTTGACCCCGAGCTCCAGGCACTTCTCCATGTAGGGCGCCACGATGTCGTCGCGCAGCGTGTAGCCCTTGGACACGCCGTTCCACTCGGCCGTGTAGAGCTTCACGCCCTTGAAGCGGTACTTCTCGAAATCGGCTTCCAGCCGCTCCAGGCCGCGCGGACCATCGCGCGGGTCGCAGCGCCCGTTCAGCACCACCTTGTCCGGATAGGCGCGCTTGAACGCCGCGCATTGCTCGGTCGTGTTGAAGCCGTCGACGTAGAAGTCGTGCAGGTTGGTGGGCAGCATGACGGCGTGGTCGACGTAGCCGTCCTCGAACAGGTCCTTGGCGGCGCCCTCCACCCCGTAATGGCAGAACCGGTCGAAATCCCACCGCTGCTCCTTCGGCGTCATGCCGACATGCGAGCCCCAGAAGCTCTCGATGAAGGTGAGGCCGTAGCGGTTGCGGCGGTTCTCCGGGCGGGCATCCCACAGGTGGATGTGGGCATCGACCACGAAGATCTCGTCGCCTTGGGGGGTGACATACATGACGCTCTCCCTTGCCGCGCGGTGGGCATCGGCCTGTCCGGCCCTCTTCTTTCTTGTTCCCCTATGCCATACTGTCCTAATGTCCTACAACTGAAATAATCCAAAAAGAGACGGGAGCGCGCTATGCTGGGCGAAGCGATGCGGTTCTTCGACGATCACGACGCCCTGAGCGAGCCCGGCGACCAGGAGCGGTACACGACCGACTGGTCGCGCGACCTCAGCGGCACGGCCAAGGTGGTGGTGCGCCCCCGCACGACCGCCGACGTCGCCGCGATCGTGCGCCATTGCGCCCAGCAGGGGCTGCCGGTCGTGCCCCAGGGCGGTCACACCGGCCTTGTGGGCGGCGCCACCCCGTCGGAAGACGGCACCGAAGTGATCGTCAGCCTCGAGCGGCTGAACCGGGTGCGCGAGATCGACCCGCTCAACTTCACCATGACGGTCGAGGCGGGCTGCATCCTCGATGCGGTCCAGGCCGCCGCGGCGACCGCGGACTGCCTGTTCCCCCTCAGGATCGGCGCGCAGGGCAGCTGCCAGATTGGGGGCAACATCGCCACCAATGCGGGCGGCATCAACGTGGTGCGCTACGGCATGATGCGGGACCTCATCCTCGGGCTCGAGGTGGTGATGCCGGACGGGCAGGTGTGGAACGGCCTCAGGAAGCTGCGCAAGAACAACACCGGCTACGACCTCAAGCACCTGTTCCTCGGCTCCGAAGGCACCCTCGGCATCGTCACCGCGGCCTGCCTCAAGCTGTTCCCCAAGCCGACGCAGGTCGAGACCGCGTTCCTGGCCGTGGCCTCGCCGCTCGACGCCGTGAGGCTGTTCGGCCGCGCCCGGCGCGACCTCTGCGATCTCCTGTCGGCCTTCGAGCTCATGCCGCGGCACGGGATCGAGCTCTCGCTGGCGGCCGTGCCGGGCCAGCGCGATCCGCTCGGGAGCGCCTCGCCCTACTATGTGCTGATGGAGGCGTCCGCCAGCGGGCTGGTCGATGTGCGCGCCCTCGTCGAGCGCTTCCTCGAAGGCGCCGTCGACGAGGCCCTGATCCTCGACGGCACGCTGGCCGCGAGCTCCGCCCAGGCAGCCGCCTTCTGGCAGCTCCGCGAGGGGATCATCGAGGCGCAGGCCCGGCAGGGCCGCCACCTGCGCACCGACGTCTCGATCCCCATCTCGCGGATCGCGCGGTTCCTCGAGGACACCCATGCGGCCCTGGCCCGCGCCGAGCCGGCCGCGGTGCCGCTCGCCTACGGGCATCTCGGGGACGGCAACATCCACTTCAACGTGCTGCCGCCGCCGGGCCTGACGGAGGCCGACCGGGTCGCGATGCTGTACCGGTGCGAAGCTGCGATCTTCGCCGAGGTCGACGCGGCGGAGGGGTCCATCAGCGCCGAGCACGGCATCGGTTCGGTCAAGCGCGGCGCGTTCCTGGCCCGCACCCCGGCGATGGACATCGACCTCATGCGCAGGATCAAATCGGCCATCGACCCGAGC
>CAXUMV010000362.1:0-3868 GCA_964252065.1 uncultured Lichenihabitans sp. | reverse complement strand
CTCGCCCTGGCCGAGGTCGGCCGTGAAGGTCACCACCTCGCAGCCGTAGGTCTGCTGCAGCCATTTCAGGATGATGGACGTGTCGAGCCCGCCCGAATAGGCGAGCACGACACGTTTGACGGTCTTGTCCTCAGCGGGCATGGCGGGCTCTTCCGGGGCTGGCGGGATCGCCCGGCGTTATAGAGGGGCCGGGGAGCGATGCAACATCGACGCCCGGCGCCTCGCCCCGCCGGCCCGACGCCTCAGCGGCAGATGCGCCGCGGACCGTCATAGGTGTTGCGGATCACGCAGCGGCGGCCGCCATAGCCGGGGCCACCGAAGAAGCGGGGCGGCCGGTCGTAGCCACGGCCCCGGTAGCCGCCGCCCGGCCGGCAGCGGCCGTAGGGCGTGCGGACATACCCCGGCCCGCAGCCGTCGCGCACCAGCGTCACCGCCGTGTTGGCCGAGAGGCTCGCCGGTGGCGCGATCGGCATCGCCTCCGCGCTCGTGGCCGCAAGGCCGCCGAGCATGCCAAGGCCTGCCGCCATTCCCAAGAGACCGCGTAACAGCATCGTGTCCTCCGCGCGGCGCCGCGCCCCCGGCGCGTTCCCTCGCCGCGTACCGGACGACGACGAGGATCCGGGCATGGCGGTTCCTCACATGACGAAAGCGTAATGCACGACGCCACACGTCCCTTCTTTCCAACGATATATCTTGATTAAAGACATATCGTCGTTCAGATAGGGTGCATGACACACCCATCTTGGAGGGAGACCCGACCCATGTTCCATCATTTCATGCAGGCGCGGCACGCCCGGTGCGAGGCCATGATGGCCGCCCGCGAGCAGGGCCGCGGTTTCGGCCCGCGGGGTCCCGCGGCCGGGGGGCCGTTCGGCCGGCACCGCGGCGGCCCGTTCGGCGGGCGCGGCCCGCGCATGTTCGATTCGGGCGCGCTCCGCCTCGTGGTCCTCGGCCTGATCGCCGCCGAGCCGCGGCACGGCTACGACATCATCAAGGCGATGGAGACCCGCTTCCAGGGCGCCTACAGCCCCAGCCCAGGCGCCATCTATCCGATGCTGCAGATGCTGGAGGAGGCGGACCTGGTCACCTCGGCTACGGCCGGCAACAAGCGGCTCTACACGATCACCGAGCCGGGTCTCGCCTATCTCGAGGCGAACCGGGCCGAGCTTGACCGCATCAACGCCCAGCTCGACGAGGCCTCGGGCGAGATCCGCCACTCGGCGATCGGCGAGGAGCTGCATGGCCTGCGGCGGGTGCTGCGGGAGCGGCTGCGGCACGGCGCCCTGACGGCCGCCCAGTCCGAGGCGCTGCGGGGCATCCTGCAGCAGGCGCGGCGGGATATCGAAGCGCTGTGAGGCTTCAGCCGGGCGCGCCGAGCCGGGCCAGCGTCCGGGGGTCCGGCGCGCCCTCGAAGTAGCGCGCGAGCGCCTGCCGGAAGGGCGCCTCGCCCTCCGAGGCTTCGGCGAACAGCGTCATGCTGGAGCGGAACTTCATGTCGTCCGGCGCGCCCAGGATGGCGAGGATGGTCCGGCCCTCGACCGCGTTGACGAGGCCCGTGCACGCGCGCAGACGCGGCCCGAGCACCGGGTGGGCGAGATAGGCCCGCGCTTCGCCCAGCGAGCGGATCGCATAGCGCTGCGCCATGGGGCTTGAGCCGAGCCCCTCGATCTGCGGGAAGACGAACCACATCCAGTGCGAGGTCTTGCGCCCGGCCGCCAGCTCGGCCGTGACGGCGTCGTAGACGCGGGCCTGCGCCTGCACGAAGCGCTCGAGCGCGTGCGGATCGTCGTTCACGCGGGGGCGCCGTCCCGGCCGAGCGCCTTGGCGAGGTCGTCCCTGCTCATGCGGCTCCGTCCCGGGATGTTGCGGGATTTCGCCTCGGCATAGAGCGCCGCGCGCGAGGTCCGGTCCGCCCCGTGCCGGTAGGGCGCGGTCTTGGCGGCGACGTCCTTCGGCTGGGCCGAGAACTGCTTGCCCTTGGCCGTGTCGGCCCGCTTCTTGCGCGTGGTGCGGGCGTATTCGGACGGGGTGAGCGCGTCCCTTGCCTTCTTGGGCAGGTAGCGCTCGCCGGTCTCGCCGCTCTTCTGGCCCGAGCCTGTGCCCCATTCCTCCCCGGTCCACTGGGCGAGGTGGTTGTCGGCGGTCTTGCGGCCCTCGTAGCCGCCCCCCTCGGCCTTGTAGGCCTGCACGGCCATCTGGGCCTTGCGGGCGGACCATTGGCCGGGATGGCCCCCCTTGTCGCCCTCGGTGATCTCCCGCTTCACCTTCTCCCAAAGCTTGGGATCGGTCTTCTTCGCCGTACCGGCCATGCCGTCGTCCCTCCCGAGCCGTTTGCGCCGCAGGAAGGAACGCCCCGCGCCGTCCCGCGGATCGCCGGGGCCGGGCGCGCGAAAAGGCCGCGCCCGCTACCCGGGCGGCCGCTCGGCGAGGAAGCGCCCGATCCGCGCGAGCGCTGTCTCGATCCGGTCCGTGGACGTGGCGTAGCTCAGGCGCAGGTAGCCCTCCCCGTGCACCCCGAAGTCCGGGCCGCCGATGCACGCGACGCCCGCCTCCTCCAGCAGGGCCGAGGCGAGCGGCTTCGACCGCCATCCCGTCCCGGCGATGTTCGGAAAGGCGTAGAAGGCGCCCTTGGGGATCGCGCAGCGGACCCCCGGCAGGCCGTTCAACCCATCGACGACGACACGCCGCCGTCCGTCGAACGCCCGCATCATCGCCGCCACCGCGTCCTGCGGGCCCTCGAGCGCCGCAAGGCCCGCCCATTGCGCCGCGGCGTTGGTGCAGGACACGCTGTTGACCAGCAGCTTGCGGGCGCGGTCGTAGAGCGGGGCGGGCCACACGCCGTAGCCGAGCCGCCATCCCGTCATCGCATAGGTCTTCGACCAGCCGTCGAGCAGGATCAGCCGGTCGGCCAGCGAGGGATAGGCCAGCAGGCTCCGGTGGGCGAGCCCGTCATAGACCATCTGCCCATAGATCTCGTCCGACAGCACCGCGACGCCGGGAAAGCGCTCGAGCCCGGCCACCAGGGCGTCGATCTCCGCCCGCGGCGTGACGCCGCCGGTCGGGTTGGCGGGCGAGTTGAGGATGAGGAGGCGCGTGCGCCGCGAGAGGAGCGCGAGCGTCTCGTCGGCCGAGAACCCGAAGCCTTGGTCTTCGCGCACCGGCACCGGAACGGGTGTCGCGCCGGTGAACTCGATCATCGAGCGGTAGATGGGAAAGCCCGGGTCGGGATAGAGGATCTCGACGCCCGGCTCGCCGAACATCAGGATGGCCGCGAACAGGGTGACCTTGCCGCCCGGCACGATCATCACGCGCTCGGGCGACACCGCGACGCCGAGCCGGCGGTCGATGTCGGCCGCAACCGCCTCCCGCAGCGGCCGGATGCCGGTCGCGGGCGTGTAGCCGTGATGGCCGTCCCGCAGCGCCTTGACGGCGGCCTCCACGATATGGGGCGGGGTCGGGAAATCGGGCTGGCCGATGCCGAGGTTGACGATGTCCCGGCCCTGCTCGCCGAGCGCCGTCGCCCGGGCCAGAACCGCAAAGGCGTTCTCCTCGCCGATGCGCTCGAACGCCGCGACCGTGGCCAGCATGTCACCCGCTCCTTAGTCTCCCGAGTGCCGAAGAAGGGCATGACCGGCCTCGTCCTTGTCAACCCGGCGGGGGGGTCGGCATCCTGCTCAGGGTGACGGAAACCCGTCCCGATGAGCTCCTTCTCCCGCGGGCAGGAGAAGGGCATTGCCCGGCACGACCTCCGTTGCCGTCTCACTGCTTAAGATCGGCCGGTCGCGGTGGGAACATGGCATCGTCGAGCGCGTTCGATAGCCCCGGTGGCCCGGCGTGATGCGGGGAGCGTAGAGCGACAGGACGACCA
>CAXUMV010000361.1:0-3892 GCA_964252065.1 uncultured Lichenihabitans sp. | reverse complement strand
TGAGCAGCGGATGCAGCATCTTGATCGGCGCCTTGAACATCTCGACGAATTCGAGCATGCCCTGGTTGGCGCGGTTGAGGCCGCCCGAGTAGCTGTAGGCGTCAGGATCGGCCTGGCTGAGGGTCTCGAGCTTGCGGATGTCGACCTTGCCCACGAGGCTGGAGATGTCCTGGTTGTTCTCGTCGCCCGGCTCGGTCTTGCTGATGCCGATCTGCCTGAGGCGCGAGGGCAGCATCTTGACGACCTTGAACTTCGAGAGATCCCCGCCGAACTCGTCGAGCCGCTTGATGCACCAGGGGCTCATCAAGCCGGTGAGCTTGCGGCGCGGGATGCCGTAGCGGTCCTCGAGCATCGTCCCCATCCGCTCGGGATCGAACAGGCCGAGCGGGCTCTCGAAGACGGGGCTGAGCTGGTCGCCGGCCTTCAGCACGTAGATGGGGCAGGCCTCCATCAGCAGCTTCAGCCGCTCGGCGAGGGACGACTTGCCGCCGCCCACCGGGCCGAGCAGGTAGAGGATCTGCTTGCGCTCCTCGAGGCCCTGGGCCGAATGGCGGAAGTAGCTGACGATCCGCTCGATCGTCTCCTCCATGCCGTAGAATTCGGAGAAGGCCGGATAGGTGCGGATCGTCCGGTTCATGAAGACGCGGCCGAGACGGGCGTCCTTGGCGGTGTCGATCATCTCCGGCTCGCCGATGGCGTGCAGGATGCGTTCGGGCGCGCTGGCGTAGAACATGGGATCGGCCTTGCAGCCCTCCAAGAATTCGGCGAGCGGCATGTCGGCGTCCCGCCGATCCTGATAGAACCGGGCGAAGTCGGACAGAGTTCCAGCGGCGTTTGGCATGTCGAGCCCAAGGTTGGAGCATTCACGAACAGCTTGACTCACGACAGCGGCAAGATTGAGTGTTCGCGTTGTCGCAGCAACGCGGCTCGCCCGCTTTTACGCCGAACGCAACACGGAGGTCGCGGCGAGCGTTCATGGTTCAATTGCGGCGCGTCTGCCACAATTCTATGAACGACGAAGCACGTCTTGTCTTATGGTTCGCCGCATTGCAGCCCAAGTAAAGCTGTTCTGCGAAAGTTATCGCGATGTCGTGAACTCAGTGACTCGGACGCAACACTCATGCCAGGCGGTGATGTGCTATGGGCACCAGGATGCCGCATGTCCCCGCCGTCGAGTGGAGCGCGTCAAGCCTGCCCGTGGCTTATGCCGATGCGGTGGCGGCCATGGAGGCGCGCGCCGAGGCCATCGCGCGCGGGGACGCGGCCGAGCATGTCTGGCTGCTCGAGCATCCCCCGCTTTATACCGCAGGCACGTCGGCGCGCGCCGTCGATCTCGTCCAGCCGCGCTTTCCCGTGATCCCGACGGGCCGGGGCGGCCAGCACACCTATCACGGGCCGGGCCAGCGCGTGGCCTACGTGATGCTGGATCTGAAGCGCCGCAGGCCGGACGTGCGGGCCTTCGTCGAGGCGCTCGAGGAGTGGCTGATCGCCACGCTGGCGCGCTTCAATCTCCGCGGCGAGAAGCGCGAGGGCCGGGTCGGTGTCTGGGTGGCGCGGCCCGACAAGCCCCCCGCGGCCGACGGACGGCCGGCGGAGGACAAGATCGCGGCGATCGGGGTCCGGCTGCGGCGCTGGGTCAGCTTCCACGGCGTGTCCCTGAACGTCGAGCCGGACCTCACGCATTTCTCGGGCATCGTCCCCTGCGGCATCGGTGAGGCGCATCTCGGCGTCACCAGCCTCGTCGACCTCGGCATCCCGGCCACGATGGCGGATGCGGACATCGCCCTGCGCGTCGCTTTCGAGGCGGTGTTCGGCCCGACGCGAGGCGCCGCCCCGCTCATCTGACGTCGAAGGGCGTCCTGTGGCGCGGGCGGACGCCGGCCACGGGCCCGGCGGGCGACTCGGCGGCGAAGTTGTCGAACGCGACCCCGCGCGTGCCCCTGGCGCCCCAGGCCGAGAGCGAACGGCAATAGGCGGGGGGAAGACCGATCGCCTCGGCGGCCGCGACGACAGCCTCGAGATAACCAGGCAGCGGCAGTCCGGTCTCGGTCGTATGGCCGAGATAGAGGAACGCCTGCACGCTGCCCACGGGCTTCAGCACCGGCTGGATCGTCCTCGTGTAGAGGCCCGCCGCGACATCCTCGAACGTGTCGAGCGGGGCGAGGTCGCCGTGCTCCAGCGACCACAGCAGCCCGTGGACTACGGCGCCCTCCTCGCGTCGCACGGAGGCGACGCCGTCCCGCATGATCAGGAAACGGAAGTTCATGAGCCGCGCGACGCCGACCGGCCGCGCCCCCGGGCACCGGCCCGCCATGGCGGCGACGTCCAAATTAGCGCCATATGCGAAATAGTACGGCATGCGGGATCGGGGCTGGGCGAGAGCGCGCTCCGTGCGGCACGCGGGCTGTCCCTGATCGCCCGGCCGTCGCGGGCCGTCAACGGCCGGGGCCGAAGAGCCTCAGGAACTTGAGCGGCCAAGCCCACGTTGGGTCTCGCACAGTGCCAGGAAAGACAGAGATCGATGTCCGAGACGCCCGTCACCAAACCGACTACCGAAGCCCGCCAGGGCAAGACCGGGCTGAATGTCCGCTACGTGCTGATCGGCGGCCTCGTGCTCGTGATCGTCGCCTTCGCGCTGATCTTCATCATCGGCAGCTGACGGCCTCGTGCGGCCGTTGCGTCAGGCGACGAGGCGGAGGTAGGGCACAGATTTCGGCTTATCCTGTTGGATCATCGTCGACTTGGCGCTGAACAGGGCGGCGCGCTGGCGGACCTGGCCGGCGAAGGTCAGCGGGAGGCGGACCGCCTCCTCCAGCAGCCGGACCAGCAGGGCCAGTGTCGCAAGGCTCGGCGCCTCGTCGAAACGGGCGAGCACCCAGGCGGCATCGGCCGCCGTCAAGGTGCCGGTCGGCCGGTCGTCCCAGACGAGCTGGGCACAGGCGGTCTCGACGAAGAAGCCGATCCAGGCATCCGTGGGCTGGGTCTGCGCGGCATCGACCGCGAACAGGGCGGTGAGCGCCTCCCGGCTCGGCGGCACGGAATCGTAGATCTGGCGGATGCGCGCCAGCGCCGTATCGGTCAGGCTCCTGAACGGCGTGAATGCCGGTCCCGCTTCCGCGGCATGTCCATCGACTGCCATGTCTTTCGCGCCCCTTGCTGTTGATGGCACAATGGAGGCGGGGGCCTTGCCAGGAAATGAACGTCGAATACGACCAGTGTTGCAAGGTTAAGTGGGCTAAAACAGGTAAGCTTGCAAATCTATTGCAGCAAGTTAACAAGAACAGAAGATAACGCCTCTCAGGAAGCGTTGAGAAAATCTGACGAGACGGGGCCGAGACGGCGCACGAGCTCGGCGGCCGCCCGCATGTCGTGCCAGCGCCGGTCGCGCCGGACGGCGGCCTCGGCGTCCTCCCCCCACCGGGCGATCTGGAAGTCTTCGTCGACATGGGCCTTGGCCCAGGCCTCGTTGACTGCGCTGTGTCCGTGCAGCACGGCGAGCCCGAGCAGCGCCGAGCCGGTCAGCGTCGTCATGACGTGGAGCGCGCCCAGGCGGAAGGGCGCGCCTGCGCCCTCGCCAACGCCGGCAGCCACGGCGCGGCCCAGGGCCGCGATGGCCTCGGGCGGCTGGGCGACATGCATCACGCCTTCGCCGAGGGCGAGCTGCGCCTGCCACGCCTCGCGCGCCCAGGCGAGCACGGGATCCCAGGCCTCCGCCTGACGCGCCACGAGCTCGGCCGGCTGCTCGGCCCGGTAGCACAAAAGGTCGGTGCCCGCGTAGCGGACGATCTCGGCCGTCACGGCCTCCATCGATTGCGCGACGCCGTCGATCACGGAGTTGACCAGGCGCGTGGCCGGCATCGTGCTCGGTTCGATGACCTTGCCCTGCCCGGTC
>CAXUMV010000360.1:1414-3938 GCA_964252065.1 uncultured Lichenihabitans sp. | reverse complement strand
GCGCCCGGCACGGCGGTGACCGGGATGCCCGCCGCCACCGTGTCCCGCACCAGCTTGTAGCCGGGGTCCGACACCAGCGGCGTGCCGGCGTCCGAGACGAGCGCGAGCGCCGCGCCCCCCTGCAGCCGGGCCAGCAGCTGCGGCCGCATGGTCGCGGCATTGTGCTCGTGATAGGCGGTGAGCGGCGTGGTGATGCCGTAATGGGCGAGCAGCACCTTGGTGACGCGGCTGTCCTCGGCGATCACGGCGGCGGCCGCGGCCAGCGTGCGCACCGCCCGGAACGAGATGTCGCCCAGATTGCCGATGGGGGTCGCCACGACATGCAGGCCGGGCTCGATGGCTTCCGCCTCGGCCCTAAGCCCCAAGGCGGTATAGCCCATATCCGCGCCCTCGCCCGCCCGGAAGGGAACATGGTCCGTTGATGCCATCGTTGCTGCCCTCGACCCCGCGTCGCCTTTAGGACACGGGCCGCACGAATCTGAAAGCTCCGTTGCGCACCGCCTTCCTTTCCACCAGTTTAGCTGGTCTTGCATCGGCGCTGGGACTGGATCCGGAGAGGTTTTTTTGGCGAGCTTGCGCGCGATCACCGGGCTGATGTCGGCGGCCGGGATAGCGGCCGTTCTGGCGGGCTGCGGCCAGACGGGCGGACCGTTCGGCGCCAGCGAAGTCTCGCCCCCTCTGGCCGCACCCACGACCCCGGTCCAGGCCCGGCCCCTGGGAGGCGGCGCGGCGTCGGGGACGACCATCGGCACCGGCCCCGGCAAGGTGGCGCTGATCCTGCCGCTGACCCAGAACGGCAACCCCAGCGGCGTCGGGATGGCGCTGCGCAACGCGGCCGAGCTCGCCCTGGCCGAGTCGGGCTCGACGGATCTGTCGATCCTGGTCAAGGACGACCGCTCGACCCCGGACGGGGCGCGCGACGCCGCCCAGGCGGCGGTCTCAGAAGGCGCCGAGGTGGTGCTCGGCCCCCTGTTCGCGGCCGACGTGCGCGAGGCGGCGCGGGTCGCCCGCGCGGCCAACAAGCCCGTCATCGGGTTCTCGACCGACAGCAGCGCCGCCCAGCGGGGCACCTACCTTCTGTCCTTCATGATCGAGGGCTATGTCGACCGGATCGTCGACTACGCGGCCCAGCAGGGCCGGAAGAGCTTCGCGGCGCTGGTGCCGGAGAACGACTACGGCAACGTCGCCCTGGCGGAGTTCCAGGCCGCGGCCGCACGGCAGGGCATCCGCGTGCAGGCGATCGAGCGCTACCAGCCCTCGACCCTGAACGCCGCGGTGGTCCGCATCGCAGCCGACCTGCCGCAGATCGACGCGCTGTTCATCCCCGACCAGGCGGATGCGATGACGGGCGTGGCGCAGGCCCTGTCGGCCAATGGCATCGACAGCCGCAAGGTCCAGGTGCTGGGCACCGGGGTGTGGAACGACGGGCGCGTGCTCAAGGCCCCGGCGCTCCAGGGCGCATGGTTCGCGACCCCCGAGAATGCGGGCTTCACGGCCTTCTCGCAGCGCTACAGGACGAAGTTCGGCAGCGAGCCGCCGCGCATTGCGACCCTGTCCTACGACGCCGTCTCGCTGGTGGCGGCGCTCGCCCGGACGCAGGGCAGCCAGCGCTTCGCGGACGCGACGCTGACCAACGCCTCGGGCTTCAACGGGGCGGACGGCGTGTTCCGGTTCAAGCCCGAGGGGACCAGCGAGCGCGGGCTGGCGGTGGTCCAGATCAACGGCGGCTCCGTCACGACCGTGAGCCCCGCGCCCCGGACCTTCGGCAACACCTGATCAGGACGTCGCCGCGACCCCGGCCAGGAAGCGCAGCATCGTCCGGTTGAACGGCTCGGGCGCGGTCACCGTGAAACCGTGGCCGCCCTCGGGGACCAGCGACAGCGTGGCGTTCGGCAAGCCACGCGCCAGGCGCTCGGAGCAGGTGTAGGGCACCAGCACGTCGTCGCGCGAGGCGGCGACCAGCGTCGGGACCCCGATGGCGCCGAGCCGGTCCGCCACGTCGAAGCTCCGGAGGGCCGCGACGCGCGCCTCGAGGGCCGGCGCGCCCTGGAAATGGGCGATCCCGTGGGCGTCGTCGCGGGCCATCCGCTCCGCGTGGGCGGACAGCCAGGCGGCCGGGTAGAGGAAGATCGGCTGCGCCTTCACGTAGGCCTCCGGCCCGACATGCCGCAGCAGCGCGAGACGGGCCTCGAAGCAGCGGGCCGTATGCGGGTCGAGCCGGTCCCAGCTGTTGACGAGGACGAGGCTCGCGAGCCGCCCGGGCGCCTCGAGGGCCAGCTGCAGCCCGATGAGCCCGCCCAGCGCATGTCCCACGAGATGGGCGCGGGCGATGCGGGCGTCGTCGAGCACGCCCGCGACGTCGGCCGCCATGTGGGCGATCGTGTAGGGCTCGGGCAACGGCCCGGCATTCGCGCCCGTGCCCCGGTGATCGTAGGCGAGCACGCGGTAGCGGGCCTCGAGCGCCTCCATCTGCGGCGCCCAGAACGCGGCCGCCCCCCCGAGACCGGCGGAGAGCACCACCGTC
>CAXUMV010000360.1:0-1404 GCA_964252065.1 uncultured Lichenihabitans sp. | reverse complement strand
ACCCGGTAGGCGAGGCTCAAGCCGCGGTCCCGATATGGGCGATGCTCGCGATCTCGATCAGGGCGTCGGGCTTCACGAGACCGCACTGGATGCAGTAGCGCGCGGGCTTGTCGCCCGGGAAGAACTCGGCATAGACCTTGTTCATCGCGGCATAGTTGGCCCAGTCGGTCAGGAAGATGTGATTGAAGGTCACGTCCTCCATGGTGCCGCCGGCCGTCTCGATCACGCCCTTGATCGTCTCCAGCACGTGCCGGGTCTGGGCCGCGACGTCGCCGACATGGACGACGTTGTTCTGCTTGTCGAAGGGCAGCGTGCCCGACACGTAGACGATCCCGCCCGCGAGCGTCCCCGGCGAGAAGGGCGCGAGCGGGGTGCCGGTGCCGGGCGGCACCACGATGGTCTTGGGCATGGCGGCTACTCTCCCTTGGGTGGCGCGGCCTGGAGCACGGCGCCGCAGAAGTCGTTGACGGTCGAGACCCATCCGAAGAAGCGCTCGATGTTGTAGAGAGCGGCCTTCTGGATGAAGTCCGGCCCGAGATGGTGGGTCGCGTCCTCCAGCACCACGCCGAAATATTCGAGGTGAAAGGCGTCGCGCAGCGAGGACTCGACGCAGACGTTGGTGGCGACGCCGGTGAACACCAGCGTCCGGATCCCGCGGGCGCGCAGCACGCTGTCGACGTTGGTGTTGAAGAAGCCGCTGTAGCGGGTCTTGGGGATCAGGATGTCGCCGGGCTGGGGGGCCAGCCCGTCCACGATGGCGTAGTCCCAGCTTCCCTTGGCGAGCAGCGTGCCGGCGAGTTCGGGCCGCGCCCGCATGGTCTTGAGCGCATTGGACTTGTGCCAGTTGGGCGAGCCCGGGCCGCCCGCCTCGACGTAGTCCTTGTCCCAGCCATTCTGGAAATAGATGACCGTGCAGCCCGAGGCGCGGGCGGCGTCAAGCACTTTTCTCGTCTGCTCGATGGCGCCCGCGGCGCCCGAGACGTCGAAGCCCGCGATGTCCACGTAGCCGCCGACGGTGGCGTAGGCGTTCTGCATGTCGACCACGATGACGGCGGTCTCGGCCGGATTGAGGCGCAGGGCCTCGGGCCGGGCGGGCAGCACCACCGAGGCCGCGGAGGCGGCCGGGACGTAGCCCGCGACGGGGCTCGCTGTGTCGAGCGCCATCATGCGACCTCCTTGAGCGTGGCCACGTCCTTGCGCGAGGCCATCAGCGGCTGGATTCGCTCGCCGAAGACCGTCACGCCGCTCACGAACTCGTCGAAGGTCAGCAGCACCCCCTCGACGCCCGGCACGGCCGCGATCTCGTCGAGCATGCGCGCGACGGTCGCGTGGGAGCCGACCAGGGTGCCGAAGTTGAGGTTCACGGCCCCTTCCGGCAGCCCGAGCTGGCGGACGTTGGTGTCG
>CAXUMV010000359.1:0-3958 GCA_964252065.1 uncultured Lichenihabitans sp. | reverse complement strand
CGTCGTCGGGGCCGATGCAGATCGTAGCGATCCGCTCCTGCGGGCCCAGCACATGCTCCATCGCGCGCACGAATTCGGCCGCGAGCTGGCCGTGCGTCACAAGCACCATTCCGATCATTGGTTCGTCACCGCCCCGATTGCTCCCTCCCCCTCGCTTCGCAAGGCCGTCACGACAGTGATGAACGACAAGAAACCACCGACCCTCCGGGACATCGCCGATGCCGCCGGCGTTTCGCCCTCCACGGTGTCCCTGGTGCTGAACGGCAAGGGCGAGATCCCGGGCGTCACCCGCGCCCGCGTGCTGCAGGTGGTGGAGCGCTTCGCGTACCGCCCGCGCAGCAGCAAGGGCCGGCCGGAGCCGAGCGACACGCTGCGGTTCCTGAAGATCGCCAAGCACGGCCATACCGTGAACCGCGATCACAGCCATTTCATCTCGGACTACATCGACGGCATGTCGGTCGAAGCCCGGGCGCGCGGCTACGCGCTCGAGGTCGTCAGCCACGAGGAGCAGCCGATCGGCGCGATCGTGGACTCGCTGGCCGGCACCTCGCTCCGCGGCATCATCGCGCTTGGAACGGAGCTCTCCGAGGCGGACGTCGAGGCGATCCAGGGCGCCGGCCTGCCGACCGTCTTCATCGACACCTTCTACGACGTGCTGGATGCCACCTTCGTCAACATGAACAACGAGGACGCCGTGCACCAGGTGCTGTCCCACTTCAAGCGCCGCGGCTTCCGCCGCATCGGCTTCGTGGCCAGCCACGTCGAGACGACCAATTTTCGCCTGCGCCGGGATGCCTTCTTCAAGACCATGCAGCGGCTCGGCCTCGCGGTGGACGAGGCCGACGTGGCTTCGGTCGAGTCGACCTTCGAGGGCGCCTATGCCGACGCCATGGCCCTGCTCGGCGCCAAGGCGACGCTGGCCGAGTGCTACTTCTGCACCAACGACGTCATCGCCCACGGCTTCATCCGGGCGCTCAAGGAACGCAACGTCCGCATCCCCGAGGACGTGTCGATCATCGGCTTCGACAACCTGCCGCTCAGCGCCACGATGGACCCGCCGCTGACGACGATCGACGTGTCGAAGCGGAAGATCGGCTATCTCGCCGTCACGGTGCTGGACGACCTCATCAACGCCTCCGAGGCCCAGCCGGCCGTCAAGATCCTGGTCGGGGCGCAGCTGATCGTCAGGGCCAGCGCCCGCGAGGGGACCGTCCACAAACGCGTGAGGGCGCCGCGCCGCGCCCAGACGGCCGGCCTCAAGGCGCCGGCTCTCTAAATCCCGCACAAACCACGAGGGCAACGACATGGACTATCGGGTGCTTGGCCGCTCCGGCCTCAAGATCTCGGCGCTCAGCATGGGCACCTTCTCGTTCGGCGGGGAAGGCGCCTTCGCCATGGTGGCGCGGCAGGGCGTCGCCGAGGCCCGGCGCCTCGTCGAGGTCTGCATCGAGGGCGGCATCAACCTCTTCGATACCTCCAACATGTACTCGCTCGGCCGCTCGGAGGAGATCCTGGGCGAGGTGCTGGAGGGGCGGCGGGACGAGGTGCTGATCTGCTCCAAGGCGCGCATGCCCATCGGCCCGGGGCCGAACGACGAGGGCGTGTCGCGCTACCATCTCATCCGGGAATGCGAGCGCAGCCTCAAGCGGCTGCGCACCGACCGCCTCGACCTCTACCTGATGCACGAGTGGGACGGCCTGACGCCGCTCGAGGAGATGCTGTCGGCGCTCGATACGCTCGTGCAGTCCGGCAAGGTCCGCTACATCGGCTGCTCGAACTACTCGGGCTGGCACGTCATGAAGGCGCTGGGCACCTCGGCGTCGACCAACACCCCGCGCTTCGTCACCCAGCAGATCCACTACACGCTGGAGGCCCGGGAGGCGGAGTACGAGCTCCTGCCGATCGCGGTCGACCAGGGCGTCGGCGTGATGGTGTGGAGCCCGCTCGCGGCCGGCCTCCTGTCGGGGGCCTTCGGACGCGACAAGGCGCCGGCCGCCTCGCGCCAGGCCGCCGGCTGGAGCGAGCCGCCCATCCGCGACCGGGAGCGGCTCTGGCGCATCGTCGACACGCTGGACGACATCGCCGGCGCCCGCGGCATCTCGGCGGCCCAGGTCGCCCTCGCCTGGACCCTCGGCCGCCCGGGCGTGACCTCGCTCGTGGTGGGCGGCCTGACGGAGGCGCATTTCCGCGACAGCATCGCGGCCGTCGACCTCAAGCTGGACGACGAGGAGCTCAAGCGCCTCGAGGCGGTCAGCGCCATCCCGTGTCTCTACCCCTACTGGCACCAGCACAATTTCGCGATGAACCGCTTCTCGGCCGCCGACTGGGCCCTGCACGCGAACTACAGGGATCTCGGTCTGATGTGAGCGGATGCCTGGCCTGCGCCCGCGTGGAGCAGCTGTCATCGTGAGGCGCGTCAGCGCCGTGGCGGTCCATGCCGCGGTCCCGGAAGCCCGACCATGGATCGCTTCGCTCGCGATGACGGCCCGAAGGTCCAACAAAGCCGTCGTCCGAACGCCGGCGACGGGTGAGAAACCGACCTCCGGCCAGTCAGGCCGCGCCCATGATCATGGCGATGAGGTCGGGGACACTGCCCCGGCTGGGGATGGCCGAGCCGGCGATCCGCCCCTGCCGCAGCACCACGGCCCTGTCGGCCACCTGCAGCACGTGATCCATGTTGTGGCTGATCAGGATGACCGAGACCCCGCGGGCCGGCAGCGACTTGATCAGCGTGAGCACCTGCGCCGCTTCCCGCACGCCGAGCGCGGCGGTCGGCTCGTCCAGGATGACGACCTTGCTGGCGAAGGCGACCGCGCGGGACACGGCGACGGCCTGCCGCTGGCCGCCCGACATCAGGCCGATCTCCTGGCGGGGATCGAGCGGCTTGATCCCGAGGGCCACGGCCTGGCGCCGCCATTCCTCGGCTTCGCGTGTGGCGTTCAGGAAGCCGAGCGGGCCGAGCCAGCGCGGCCACGTCTTCTCGCGCCCGATGTAGAAGTTCGACGCCACGTCGAGGTTGTCGAGCACGGCGAGGTTCTGGAACACGGTCTCGATGCCGGCCCGCCGGGCGTCGCCCGCCGAATGGAGGACGAGCGGCTTGCCGTCCAGCAGCACCTCTCCCTCGTCCAGCCGCATGATGCCGCTGATGGCGCGGACGAGGCTGGTCTTGCCCGCCCCGTTGTCGCCCAGCAGCGCGAGGATCTCGCTCCGGTGAAGCTGCAGGTCGACCCCGTTCAGCGCCGTGACGAAGCCGTACGACTTCACGGCGCCGCGGACCTCGAGGACGATGTCGCCCGTCATCGCAGCATCCTTGCGGCGCGGGCCCGCAGACGGCTCTCGAGCGCGCGCCGCAGGACGTCGAGTTCGAGCGCGAACAGGATGGCGCCACCGATGGCGATCGCCTGCCAGAAGGGCGAGATGCTCATGAGATCCAGCCCGTTGCGGATGACGCCGATGATCAGTGCGCCGATGAGCGCGTTGACGATGTGGCCCCGTCCGCCGAACAGGCTGGCGCCGCCGATGATCACGGCCGTGACCGCGTCGAGCTCCAGGCCGGTGCCGGCGAGCGGGGAGGCCGCGTCCGTCCGCCCGGCGTAGATCAGCCCCGCGATCCCTGCCATCGCGCCGCTGAGCACATAGGCGCTCATCACCACGCGGTCGCGGGGGACGCCGAGCCAGTTGGCGACCTCGGGATTGCCGCCGACGGCATAGATCCAGCGGCCCCACAGGGTCTTGAGGGTGAAGATCGCAAGCAGAGCGGTGACGGCCGCGACCAGGATCGCCGGCACGGGAACGCCGTGGATCGAGCCGTTGCCGGCGAACTCCACCATCGGCGCCATGCCGATATGCTCGGTGCCGCCGCTGAACAGCAGGGCGAGGCCCCGTCCGATGCCGAGGGTCGCGACCGTCACGATCAGCGGCTGCGGGATGCCGCCCTTGACGATCACGACGCCGTTGA
>CAXUMV010000358.1:0-3960 GCA_964252065.1 uncultured Lichenihabitans sp. | reverse complement strand
GACGAAGTGCTGTTCCTCAACGAGCAGGAGGAGGTCTGCGAAGGAGCGCGCTCCAATGTCTTCGTGCGGCGCGACGGCCTGATGGTGACGCCGCCGCTTGCCAGCGGCGTTCTCCCGGGCACGCTGCGAGCGAAACTGCTCCAGACCGGCGCGGCCCGTGAAGCCGTGCTGCACCTCCGGGACCTCGAAACCGCGCCGGACTGGTTTATGGGCAATTCGGTGCGTGGCTTGGTCTCGTCGCGGCTGATCCCTGGGTAGCGGTGTTGCGGCCCCCGTCACGACAATGAGCCTGCTGCCGGCGCCGCACGGACGACGAAGGTCCGACCCCTGAGCAGCCCGGCGGCTGCAGGTCACCGTCCCGCTGGCGATCCGCCGCCATCATGGCCGTTGCGCTCCGCTCGCCGGGCTCCCGCGTAGACCGTGAAGCCGTCACGAAGGAGCCGGTGCACGGTGGCTGCGCCGATTCCTGATGATGCGCCCGCTGGCCGCGCAGGGCGGTCCCGTAGATGCCCTTGGCGGGGTCGTGCAGCTTGGCGACAGCCGCCTTGTACTGGTCCAGCGTCGCGGGCGGCTTGATCCCCGCCGCCCGGGACGTCGATCACGGACGTCTGCTTCGAGTCGGGGTTTGGGAACATCTCCAATGTCAACCGGACATTCCTGCGTGTCACCGGGCTGACGCCGTCCCGGTATCGTCGAGCCCTCCACCAGCGTGGCGCGATGACCCTGCTCGCGACGGGCCCCGCCTCGTCGACGTGAGGTCAAGACGGATCGCGAACGACCCTCACCAGGGCACCACCTCTCGATCGAAGTAGAAGCCTCCGGTCGGGCCGGCTTCATCGAACCCCGCCAGCCAGACGATCCCGGCGGCCGCCTGCTCGGTCGTGCGGTAGCCGGAGTGACCGTTGAGGTCGGTCGCGGTGTAGCCGGGATCGGCGGCATTCACCCTGATCCCGAGGGGAGCCAGCTCCTTGGCGAACGACACGGTCACGGCGTTGAGCGCCGATTTCGAGCTGTTGTAGCCGAGGAGGTTGACGCCGTAGAACTGGTTCGTCGGGTCCGACAGCCAGCCGAGCGAACCCAGGCCGCTGCTGACCATGACGATGTTGGCTGTGCCGGCGGCGCTGAGCAGCGGCAGGAAGGCCTGCGTGACGCGGATGGGTCCGAACACGTTGGTGTCGTAGAGGGTTCGGACGTCGTCCACCGTCTGCCGGCTGGGGGGTGTCCCGTGCCCACTGGCAATCCCTGCATTGTTGACGAGCACGTCAAGTTTTCCGTCTTCCTTCTCGACGACGGCGGCCGCGGCCTTCACGCTTGCCTCGCTCGTGACGTCGAGCGCCAGGCATCGTACGTCGTGCCCTTCCTGCCTCAGCCGGTCTGCGGCCGCCTTCCCTCGGGCGTCGTCACGGCTGCCGAGCCAGACCCGGTAGCCCAGCCGGCCGAGCTGGCGGGCCGTTTCGAAGCCGATGCTCTTGTTGGCACCGGTGATCAGAACTGTCTTATCGTTCATGCCGACCTCCGGGCGACGGATCACGACCGCCGCCGATGACCGCTTCCATAGCGCCGTCCGCCCTGATCTGATAATCCACCACAAGCCGGACGGACTGATCGCCTTGACGAACGACGATGATCTGATCCGCCTGGACGACCTCTCCATCTTCCTCGCGGTGTGCGAGATGCGCGGGTTCCGGGCGGCGGCCAAGCGGTTCGGCGTCTCGCCGTCCACGGTGAGCGAGAAGGTCGCGCAGTTGGAAGCGCGGCTCGGCGTCCCGCTCCTGATCCGGACGACGCGCAGCGTCGTGCCGACGGAGGCGGGCCGTGTGCTCGCCGAGCGCCTGCTGCCGGTTCTCGCCGAGACGCGCGCCGCGCTGCAGGACGCGGCCAGCTCCCAGCGGGAGGTCCGAGGCCTCCTGCGGCTGAACGTGACGGGCGCCGTGATGGTCGACATCCTGCCGCCTCTGCTCGACCGGTTCCTGGTGGCGCACCCCGGTGTGCGGGTCGAACTCGTCGTGGAGGACCGGCTCGTCGACATCGCGGCGGTGGGCTGCGACGCCGGGATCCGCTACGGCGAGCACCTGGCGCAGGACATGATCGCCGTGCCGATCGGACCGGCCTTTCAGCGGCTGGCGCTCGCCGCGGCACCGTCCTATCTCGCCTCGCGCGAGATGCCTCTCCATCCGCGCGACCTCCTGGGACATGACTGCGTCCGAATGCGGTTCTCGAGCGGCGCGCTCGTCGCCTGGACGTTCGAACGCGGCGACGAGACGGTGACGGTCGATCCGCCGGGCCGCCTGATCATCGGCGTGGACGCCGCCGCGGCCGCGATCGAGCTGGCCTGTCGAGGACACGGCATCGTCTGGACCTTCGAGAACTGGCTTCGGCCGGTCCTCGAGACGGGCGCGTTGCGGCCGATCCTGCCGGACTGGTGGACCGGCTTCGAGGGGCCGCGGCTCTACTTCTCGGACAGGTTCATGCCCGCGCCTTTGCGCGCCTTCGTCGACCACATCGCGGAACAACGCTCGCATTCGACCGCGCCTGACCGAACGACCGCGTCCGGACCGTAGGCTGTGCCGGATCCTTCTGAGCCGCGCGCGTTGTCGGCCGCTCGTGGACCATCTTCCCGATGGCCTGAATGTCCTCTTGCGACATCGACAGCCCCGGTCCACAGCGTTGGTCTATTTCGCGCGAGCGCGGCCATCGATCGGGGAACACCATGACCATCGCCACGGACGTTCCGGACAGCGTCGGCATGAACGCGAGCCGGCTCGGCCGGATCGATGTGGCGATGCAGGCCTATGTCGACCAAGGCGTCTACGCCGGCATCAACACGCTGGTGGCGCGGCGTGGCACCATCGTGCACGCCGGGCACTACGGCTGGCGCGACCGCGAGGCGAACGCGCCGATGACGGCCGATACCGTCTTCCGCCTCTATTCCATGACCAAGCCCATCGTCTGCACCGCCCTCATGACCCTGGTCGAGGAGGGCCGGCTCACGCTCGTCGATCCCGTGGCAAAGTTCATCCCCGCCTTTGCCACGGTGAAGGTGCGCGCCGACGACGGGAGCCTCCTCGACCCTCGCCGTCCGATGACGGTCGGCGACGTCATGGCTCACACGAGCGGCCTCAGCTATCACTTCCTCGGCGACTCGGTGGTCTCGCGAGAGTACGAGACGGCAACGCTCCTGCAGGCGCACGTCTCGCTGGCCGACGCCATCGACGACCTCGCGCGCTTCCCCCTTGCGTCTCACCCCGGCTCCCGCTGGACATACAGCGTCGGCAACGACGTCGTCGGCCGCCTGGTCGAGGTCATCGCCGGCAAGCCGCTCGGCGATGTCCTGAAGGAGCGCCTGCTCGAGCCGCTGGGCATGACCGACACCGGCTACGGCGTGGCGGACGACAGGCGCGACGCGCTCGCGGCCATGTACGGGCGTCCGGACCTCATCAGGCCCGGCGTGACCGCGCCCGACTGCTTCACGGCCTGGTCGCAAGGCTTCAATGAGAGGATCGACGTGTCGGCGAGCTACCCGGCCGACAGGGCAGGGGTGTTCCAACGCGGCGGCCATGGCCTCTTCGGCACGGTCGGCGACTATTTCCGGTTCGCCCAGATGCTCTGCAACGGCGGGACGCTCGACGGCCGTCGGGTGATCGGTCGCAAGACGCTTGCGCTCATGCACACGAACCGCATCCCCGCCGCGCTGCTCCCGCTCGAGATCGGCGGCCTGCCGCTGCCGGGGTACGGCTTCGGCCTCGGCTCCCGCGTGGCGATCGACATCGCCGCCACGAACGCGCCCGGGTCGATCGGCGAGTTCGGCTGGTCCGGCGCAGCCAAGACGCACTACTGGGTCGATCCAGCCGAAGAGATCGTGGCCCTGTTCATGACGCAGTCGATGATGAGCTTCGACCTGCCCGAGGTGGCGATGCGGGCGCTTGTCTATCAGGCGCTCGAGTAGGCGACGAAGAGACC
>CAXUMV010000357.1:0-3969 GCA_964252065.1 uncultured Lichenihabitans sp. | reverse complement strand
GGCGGGGCCGTCATCGCGATCGCGCTGGTGCTGTCGGCGGTGTTCATCCCCACCGCCTTCATCCCGGGCATCTCGGGGCAGTTCTACCGGCAGTTCGCGCTGACCATCGCGGCCTCGACCATCATCTCGATGTTCAACTCCCTCACCCTGTCGCCCGCGCTCTGCAAGCTGCTCCTGAAGCCGCACGACAAGGACGAGAAGGGCGGCTTCTTCCTCGTGCGCTTCGGGCGATGGGCCGCGGCCACCTTCAACCGCGGCTTCGACGCGCTGAGCCACGGCTACTCGCGCATCGTGGCGGCGCTGACCGGCGGCCTCGTCGGGCTCGGGGCGATGCTGCTCGTCTATGCGGCCGTCGTCGCGGGCGTGCTGTTCCTCGCCACCACGACGCCCACGGGCTTCATCCCGGTGCAGGACCAGGGCTACCTGATCACGGTGGTGCAGCTCCCCTCGGGCGCCTCGCTCGAGCGCACCACGGCGGTGGTGCGCGAGGCGGCCCGCCGGGCCGAGGAGGTCGCGGGCGTCGCCAACGCGGTGATCATCTCGGGCTTCGACGGCTCGACCTTCACCAACACCACCAATGGCGCCGTCATGTTCCTCACCTTGAAGCCGTTCGAGGAGCGCGTGAGCAGCGGCCGCACCGCCAACGCGATCCTGGGCGACGTGCTCAAGAAGACCGCGCCCATCGAGGAGGCGCGCATCATCGCCATCCCGCCCCCGCCCGTGCGGGGCCTCGGCAACGGCGGCGGCTTCAAGATGCAGGTGCAGAGTCGGCAGAGCTCCGACATCGGGCCGCTGCTCGAGATCGCCGGCAACGTGATCGGCGAGGCCGGCAAGGACCCGAGCCTCGCCCGGGTGTTCACGACCTTCGGCAACGACACCCCGCAGCTCTTCCTCGATATCGACCGCACCAAGGCCCGCATGCTGAACGTGCCGCTGGCCAATGTCTTCGCCACGCTGCAGGGCAATCTCGGCGGCGCCTATGTGAACGACTTCAACAGCTTCGGCCGCATCTACCAGGTCCGGGCCCAGGCCGACACGCCCTTTCGGCTGGAGCCCGAGGCCATCGAGCGGCTGAAGGTGCTGTCCGCCGGCAACGCGCTCGTGCCGATGGGGTCGCTGGCCCAGCTCCGCACCATCGCGGGCCCGCAGATCGTGCAGCGCTACAACCTGTTCTATTCCGTGCCGGTCCAGGGCGACGCCGCGCCCGGCGTCTCGACCGGGCAGTCGCTCAGCGCCATGGAGGCCATCGCCGCCAAGGCCCTGCCGGACGGCACGAGCTTCGAGTGGACCGACATCGCCTACCAGGAGCGTGCGGCGGGCAACACGGCCCTCTACGTGTTCGGGCTCGGCATCGTGCTCGTGTTCCTGGTGCTGGCGGCGCAGTACGAATCCTGGACGCTGCCGCTCGCGATCCTGCTCGTGGTGCCGACCGGGGTCTTGGCGGCGCTGGCCGGGGTGCAGCTGCGCGGGCAGGACAACAACATCCTGACGCAGATCGGGCTCATCGTGCTGATCGGCCTCGCGGCCAAGAACGCCATCCTGATCGTCGAGTTCGCCCACCAGATCGAGGGGCGCGACGGCAAGAGCCCGGCGGAGGCGGCCGTGGAGGCGTGCCGCCTGCGCCTCAGGCCGATCCTGATGACCGCCTTCGCGTTCATCCTGGGCGTCGTGCCGCTCGCGATCGCCACGGGGCCGGGCGCCGAGATGCGCCAGGCGCTCGGCACGGCGGTGCTGTTTGGCATGCTGGGGGCGACCGTGTTCGGGCTGTTCCTGACCCCGGTCTTCTACGTCGTGATCCGCCGCATCGCCGGGGCGCTCGACCGCTGGCGCGGCAAGCCGCAGCCCGCCCCGCCCCAGCCGAAGGAAGCGGCCGCGTGACGGACGCCGTCCGCCACCTGCGCGAGATCGAGGCGCGGATCGCGCGGGCGCTCGCCGATGCGGAGCGGGCGCCCGGCACCGCCACTCTGGTCGCCGTGTCGAAGACCTACGGTGCGGAGATCATCGGGCCGGTGATCGCCGCGGGCCAGCGGGTGTTCGGCGAGAACCGCGTGCAGGAGACCGCCGGCAAGTGGCCGGCCCTGCGGGCCGAAACGCCCGGCCTCGTGCTGCACCTGATCGGGCCGCTGCAGTCGAACAAGGCGCGCGAGGCGGTCGAGCTCTTCGACGTGATCGAGACGGTGGACCGGCCGAAGATCGCCGAGGCGCTGGCCGACGCGATGGCGAAGTCCGGCCGCACGCCGCGCCTGCTGGTGCAGGTCAACACCGGCGCCGAGCCCCAGAAGGCGGGCGTCGCGCCGGAGGCCGCCGACGCCTTCCTGGCCGACTGCCGGGACCGGCTCGGCCTGAAGGTCGATGGGCTGATGTGCATTCCCCCGGCGGACCAGCAGGCCTCCCCTCATTTTGCCCTGCTGGCCACGATCGCCAGGCGCAACGGCCTCGACGTGCTGTCGATGGGCATGAGCGCCGACTTCGAGCTCGGCCTCCAGCTCGGCGCGACCCATGTGCGGGTTGGCAGCGCCATCTTCGGCCAGCGGGCGAGGCCCGGCCAAGTCGTACACGCCTGAACCGCGCTTGATCTCTCGAGGTCCGTCGTCGCGAGGCGCGCCGGCGCCGTGGCGATCCAGGCACCGGTGAGGACGCCCGACGATGGATTGCTTCGCTCGCGAAGACGGCACGGGGGTTCCGGCCCCGGTTTGCCGGAATGCAGCTCGGTCTCATCCGGCCCAACCGTCGATCTGCGCCAGGACCCGTTCGGGTCCGATCGTGGCATGGCAGGGCGGGTCGGTGCCGCGGGGCACGAGGGGGCAGTGCCGAAGGCTGCAGGGCGCGCAGGGCGTCGTCGCGGTCAGCAGCGCGGTGCGCGGCCCGCGCGGGGCGGTCTGGCCGGCCGGCGTGCTGGCGAAGAGCCCGACCGTCGGCCGCCCGAGCGCCGCCGCCAGATGGGTCAGCCCCGTGTCGACGCCGACCACCAGCGCGCTGTCCCCGATCAGGGCCGCGAGCTCGGCCAGCCTCCGGCCGCCCAGGATCTCGGTCCCGGGCACCGCGGCCGCGACGGCCCGGGCCAGCTTTTCCTCGGCGGGACCCGCGAAGGTCAGGGCCGGCCGGTAGCCCCGGGCGACCAGCCCCCGCGCGAGCGCGATCCACTGGCCGAGCGGCCAGGCCTTCGACCGCCATGTCGTGCCGTGCAGCAGGAAGGCGCGCCGCGCCCCGGCGTCTGTCGCGGGCATCGCCGGGGCGATCCCCGCATCGAGGCGCGCGAGATCCGGGCTGTAGCCGAGCGCGGCGCCGAACAGCAGCCGCGCCCGGTCCACCGCATGCAGGGCGGGCGAAACCGCATGCCGCTCCCCGTACAGCACCGCGATCGGGCCGCCGCGGGCGCTGGCCCGGTCGAGCCCGGCGATCCGGCCGCCCGCGAGCCGCGCGACCAGCGCGCTTTTCCACAGGCCCTGCGCGTCCAGGACGAGGTCGTAGCGCTCGGCCCTGAGGGCTCGGCGCAGCGCCATGGCTTCGCGCCAGGAGGTCGCGGCGCGGGCCGGCCGGCGCCAGCGCCGCAGCGGCGCCGTCCAGAGCGTGCGGACGCCCCCGTGCAGGCGCACGATGTCGGCGAAGGCGGGCTCGACGACCCAGTCGACGACCAGTCCCGGCAGCGCGCGGTGGGCGTCGGTCAGGGCCGGCAGCGCATGCACGATGTCGCCCAGCGACGATGTCTTGACGACCAGGATCTTCAAGCCGGACTCGCGCCGAGCCGATCGATGGCGGCGAGCACCTCGCCGGCCGGCAGCCCTTCGAGGCACGCATGGTGACCGAGCGGGCAGCGGCGCGCGTGGCAGGGCGAGCAGGCCAGCCGCCGGCTCATGAGGGCGCTGCGCGTCGTCAGCGGCGGGGTGTCGTCGGGCGAGGTCGAGCCGTAGAGGCCGACCACGGGCGTGCCGATCGCCTGCGCCTCGACCGCGACGCGCCCGAAGGTCT
>CAXUMV010000356.1:0-3969 GCA_964252065.1 uncultured Lichenihabitans sp. | reverse complement strand
CCAGTCGTAGCGGCCCGGCGCCGTCTCGATCAGGTGCCAGCGGAAGGCATCGCGCACCGTGCGGATGCCGTGGCCCGCCAGCGCCCGGTAGTCGGCCGCCGCATGCCGGTCGTGGCCGATGGCGGCGATGACGTCGAGGCGCCGGCCGTCGCCGCGCCGGTGGGTCGAGGACTCGAAGCCGCCCTGCATGAAGCTGCGGAACAGGCGGGGCGGGGCGGCGGCCGGCCGCTCGGCCAGCACCTGCGCGAACAGCGCCTCCCACTGGGGCACGACGGCCGGCACGGCGTAGCGGCGTTCGACGGTCCCCCGCAGCGCGGTGCCCAGCCGCTGCCGCAGGGCCGGCCCGTCAATCAGGCGCAGCACGGCGGCCGCCACGGCGGCCGGATCCTCATGGGGCACGAACAGGCCGGACACGCCGTCCTCGATCTGCTCGAGGACGCCGTTGTCGGGCGTGGCGACGACCGGCAGCCCCGCGGCGCCGGCTTCGGCGATCACGTGCGGCATGCCCTCGTCACGCGACAGCCAGACGAAGAGGTCGAGGCCGGCGAGGAGCCGGGGCACGTCGGCCCGGTCGCCCAGGAAGCGCAGGCGCCCGTCGAGCCCGAGGCTGCCGGCGAGCCGGCGCAGGTCGTCGGCGTAGTCGGGCATGAAGGCGTCGGGGCCGCCGACCACGACGAAGCGGGCCGCCGGGCGAAGAGCCGCCACGGCGGCGGCGGCCCGCACGAAATCCTCGACGCGCTTCTTGCGGTCGAGCCGGCCCACCCAGCCGACCACGGGCGCATCGCCCGCGGCGCCGAAGACGGCGCGCGCGGCCGCCCGGTCGGCCGTCCGGAACGCCGTGAGGTCGACCATGGAGGGGATCGCGAGCGCGTGGTGCGGGCGCCCGTCCATGCGGCTTGCTGCGGCGTCGCGGATGGAGCGGCACACCCCGACGTAGCGCGTCGTGAAGTGCTTGGGCCCGGCGAGCGCCTCCGCCACGAGCCCGCCATGCTCGATCAGCGGGGGCCGCAGGTGCAGGCGCTCGAGGGCGGGGTAGAGATCGGCGACGTTCTGGGAGGAGACCACGATGTCGTAGGCCGGGATCTTGGCCGCCAGATAGGCGATCGTGTCCTCGAACGAGAGACCGTAGGGCCTGCGGTCGACATCGACCCCCAAGGCTTCGAGCTGGTCGTGGGTCTGCTCCGGCATGCCGGGCTTGCGGAAACAGGCGACGACGTCGATGCGGAACCGCCGCGGATCGAGGTGCTGGGCGAGGAGGCGCAACTCGGTCTCCTCGCCGCCGACGACCAGCCAGGCGAAGATCCACAGGATGCGGACGGGGCCCTCCGGGGTCACGCGGCGCCCTTGAAGACGATCTGCAGGAAGTCCGGCCGGGTCTCGGCCAGGGTCTTGAGGAACGCCGGCCCGTCGTCGAACGGCACCACATGGGTGATCACCTCCCGCAGGAGGTCGTCGCCCACCTCCTCGAGCAGCGCGATCGTCTCGAGCGCCAGCCGCCGGCGGGTCCAGGCGAAGCCAAGGCCCCGGGGCACGCGGCCGATCTGGGCGCACCGGATCGACAGGCCGTTGTGGTGGAACTCCTCGCCGAGCCGTACCGCATCGGCGCCGCCCTGGTAGAAGGCGAGGTCGATGACGGTGCCCTGCGGCCTGAGAGCCCGCAGCGCCGCCTGCAGGCTGCCCGCATGGGCGCGGGTCTGGAACACGACGTCGGCGCCGCGGTCGCTGCCGCCGTGATGCCAGCGCGCCTTGGCGAGCTCGGCCGCTTCGTCCTCGGTGGTGGCTTCGAGGCCCAGCGCCTCGATCTTCTCGCGCCGGAACGCGGAGGGGTCGGCGACCACCACCTCGGCGGCGCCGCACCCTCGGGCGAACAGCGCCGTCAGCAGCCCGACGACCCCGCCGCCGATCACCAACACCGGCCGGCCCGCGACCCCGACGCCGAGCGCCGGCACCGCGGTCCCGAACAGCTCGGCATCGGCGTGCAGGATGCCGTTGGCCGCGATCGGGCCCATCTGGGCGACATAGATGCCGAGGATGGGTTCCATGCCCTCGGGCAGCGGGACGAGCAGGTCGTGGAAGGGGTTCGCGGTATGCCCGCTCTTGTGCGCGTAGGTGGTGGCGACCACCTGGCCGGCCACGAAGGCGGGCGAGCGCGACTCCACGACCCGGGCGACCTCCATGTAGCCCATGAACGGCACGGGGTAGTGCTGGCCGGGCTCGCCGGGGACGAACAGGCCCCGCTCGCCGTCCCAGCGCGAATGCAGGTAGGGGTTGCTGCCCTTGAAGAAGGTCAGCTCGGTGCCGGCCGAGAACCCCGTGTAGAGCGTCTCGAGCCGCACCTGGCCTTCGCCGGGCGGCCCCTCGTCGTACTCGAAGACATAGGCTTCGCCCGGCCGCTCGACGCCGAGGGACCGGATGCGGCGGTGGTCAGACATGGGCGGGCTCGGCGGGCTGGGCGGTGAGGTCGATGGCGCGGCCGGTCTCGGCCGACCGGCGGATCGCGTCGGTCACGCGAAGCGTCTTGAGGGCCTCGCCGTAGGGGCATCGGATGCGGTTCTCCCCGCCCCGCACGGCATCGACGAAATCGCGGTCCTGCCGCCAGACGGGATCGCCCTCGGCATGCCGGACGGGCCGGCCGCGGCCGACGTCGATCATCACCTCGCGGTCGGTCAGCTCCACCGCGAGGCCGTCGCCGAACAGGTGCAGCCCGACGCGGTGGTTCCAGCGCAGCAGGCAGGTGGAGCCGATGTTGCCGACCGCGCCGCTCGCGAACCGGAGGCTCGCGGTGCTGGCGGTCGCGACATCGAGGCCGGGGAAGTCCGGGCGCGGCTTGTGACTCGAAAGCCCGAAGACCTGCACCACCTCGCCGACGAGGGTGCGGGCGAGGTCGACGATGTGGGTGGTCTGCTCGTTGAACTGGCCGCCGGACTGGTCCTGCTTCCACCACCAGGCGGGGGGCGGGGTCGAGTCGAGCCAGTAGCCCGACAGGAACTGGGCCGGGTTGCCGGCCAGCAGCCCCGCCACCTCGTCGACGGTGTCGAGGTAGCGCCAGTGATAGCCGACCCCGGTCACGAGCCCGCTTGCGTCGACCGCGCGGGCGATGGCCTCGGCGGTGCCGAGGTCGAGCGACAGGGGCTTCTCGACGAAGAAGGGGAGCCGCCGGGCGAGCGCGGCCCGCTCGGGCGCCCCATGGGCGAAGGGCGGCACGCAGATGTAGAGGGCGTCGAGCGGCTGGGCGTCCAGCATGGCCTCGACATCCGCGAAGGCGGCCGCGCCGAACCGCTCGGCCGCGGCCTGGGCGCGCTCGACCGCGGGATCGGCGAAGGCCACGATCTCGACGTCCGCGAACCCCTCCAGCACGCCGAGATGGCGGTGGGCGATGCCGCCCGCCCCGATGAAGCCGATGCGGGTCCGTGCGTCTGGGCCGCGATCCATCGCGACACTCCTTTGTTGGGGCGACACGCCCAACCGTCGTTGGGGCGACACGCCCAGGCGGTCGTACAGGCGGGCCGTCTCGTCCGCCATGCGGGACGCCGTGAATGCACCGAGGAAACGCTCGCGTCCAGCGGCACCGAAGCGGGCGGCCTCCTCCGGCCGCCCCAGCGTCGCCGCGATGGCGGCCCCGAGGGCCTCCGGGTCGCCGGGCTCGACCAGGCGGCCCGTCACGCCATCGAGCACCGCCTCGTCCGTGCCCCCGACCCGGGTGGCGACGACGGGCCGCGCGGCGGCCATCGCCTCGAGGGCCGCCAGGGGCAGCCCCTCGAAGCGGGAGGGCAGGACGAAGAGATCGGCCGCCGCCAGGAGGTCCGGCACGTCGGCGCGATGGCCGAGGAACCGGACCACGGCGCCGAGCCCGCGCGCCTCGACCGCATGACGCAGGTCGTTTTCGAGCGGCCCATGGCCCGCAAGCCACACCCGCAGCGCCGGATGCCGGGCCAGCACGGCCGGCAGGGCCTCGATCAGCACCGCATG
>CAXUMV010000355.1:0-3983 GCA_964252065.1 uncultured Lichenihabitans sp. | reverse complement strand
AGGCCGGCACGGTCCAGAACGGGTTGAAGTTGATGTCGGTCGCCTTGGTCTGCATCACCGGCGACTGCCGGTCGATCTTGCCGACGCCCGCGACGTGGTGGCTGAACACCGCCCCGTTCTCGACCGTCTCGACCACGGCGGCCGGGATGTTGGCCATCACGTAGCGGTCGCCGAGGTTGCCGGAGAAGCTGCGCAGCCGGATGAGGTTGGTTTCGAGCTGGCGCAGGCGCGTCTCGGCCGGCACGTTAAGCTCGCCCAGCGTCTGCTGGTTCACGACCCCCGACTCGCCGATCCCGTGCCGGGCCTGGAACCGCTTCACGGCGCTTTCGACATAGGCGTCGAACACGGGCGACAGCCCGGCCGCCTCGTCGAGATCGCCCGAGCCGATCAGGCGCTGGCGCAGGGCGACGACGTTCTGGCTCTTGGAGCCGACATGGAGGCTCTGCACGTTCGGCAGGGTCGACCAGCCGCCGCGGCCGACGATGCCCTGGTAGGTCTGGATCGCCTGCTCGGTCGCCGCGACCGTCTGCTGCGACAGCACCGGCACCGTGGAGCGCTGCACCTCGAGCTTGGGATCCGCGTCGTATTGCTGGGCCCACTCGGCCTGCGGGGCGCCGTCCCGCCGCGGCTCGTCCGCCTCCTGAGCGCGGGCCGCGCCGGCCATCAGCACGAGGCTCGCCACCGCGAGACGGACCGGGCGACGATCCCATCGCCGAACGGAGATCCCGGCTCCGCGCCCGTCGTTCAATGCCACCACGTCGAAGGCTCCAGTCCATGCTGCACGGCCGCGCCGGAAGCTTTCCGGCAACCCCGTCGGTCGCGTTGTCTTGATGATGACGCTTTGCGTGAAGTCCTGAACGCCGACTCGCGCTGCCGCCTACGGAGCCTAATCAGCTTGGCCACAATGTGGCGTCTCCGAATGCACGCGCGTCCCACCTTGACTCTGAACGAAGGATTTCCCTCTACTTCGTTGAGAATGTCTGAACCGCTGATCGTCACAATGTCCTCGGCTGATGCGGGGGAGCCACATGGGACGCGGGGCAGCGGGGCAGACAGCATGGTGCGCGACGCAGTCGGCTCCCCGGCCGGATCGGGACCGGGCCGGACCGCGGCGATGACGATCGACGCGCCCCGGCATGAGGCCGCAGGATCCTCGCGCGGCGCTCGGGGCCGCGGCAGGTGGCCGTGGCGCGCCCGTGCCGCGATGATCGGCGCGGCGCTCGTCCTCGTGGCCTGCATCCTGGGCGTGGGCTTTGCGCGCTGGACCGTCACGGACGCCGGGCTGCGCATGCGGGTGCTTGCGGCGGTCGAGCGGGCCAGCGGGCTGCGGGTCGTGCAGGCCGGCCCCCTCGCCATCCGCCTGCTTCCCACCCCGAGCGTCGCCGTCCGGGACATCGCGATCCGCGGCGCCGACGGCGCGGTGACGCTCGAGGCCGAGGCCATGACCGGACGGCTCGGCCTCTCGGCCCTGGGAGGCGGCGACGCGGACCTCAGGGCCGTCGCCCTCGACAGCCCGACCATCGTCCTGGACCTCGACCGCCTGCAGCCGACCCTCGATGCGCTCGTGCGCCAAGGACCGTCCTCGCCGCTGCTGCGGCTCTTCCACACGGCGGGGCTCAGGCTGCGGTCAGGCGTGGTCCGGCTGGTCTCGGCGGACCGCCGGCGCGACTCCCTGCTGACCGAGGTGACGGCGACGCTCGCCTGGCCCGACGACGATGCCGAGGCCCACCTCTCTGGCACCGCGACATGGCGCGGCACGACGGGCGACCTCGTGGTGGATGTCGACCGGCCGGGGAACCTCCGGGCGGGCGGGGAGGCGCTCGCGTCCGTCCACCTCAAGTCTTCCGTCCTCGCGGTCGATGCCGAGGGGACGCTCTTCGGCCGGGGCGACCGCCAGGCCGCCGGCAAGCTCGCGGCCTCCACCGCGGATCTCGGACGCTTCCTGCGCCTGACCGGCACCCCGGCCTCCGAGCTCGGCGGGATCACGGCGGCCAAGCTGACCGGCAACGCCAGCCTGGCGGGCCCCATGCTGTCGCTCGACGAGGCCGCCCTCCACCTCGACGACATGGTCTTCGAGGGCGCTTTGGCGGTGCGGCGGCTGCACCATCGCGAAAGCCTGGCCGGCACGCTAGCCACCGACCACATCGACCTCGACCGGTTCCTGTCCGCCCTGCCGGCCTTCCGCGAGCGGAGCGGGGCGTGGAGCGAGCAGGCCCTCAAGACCCGCGCCATCGCCTTCGACGACATCGACCTGCGCGTATCCACCAACACGGCGAGCCTGGGCCCGTTCAGGACGGAGGACGGCAGCCTGCTGCTGCAAAGCGGCGACGGGCGGCTCGAAGCCTCGATCGCCGAGGCGCGCGCCTATGGCGGCCTCCTCAAGGGACGGGTGGTCGCAACGCTCGACGGCGAACTCACGGAGCTGCGGGCCGAGGCGACCCTGTCGCGCCTCGATCTCACGTCGTTTCTCGCGGACGTGCCGGGACATTTCGCGGCCGCCGGCAGCATGACGGGCCACCTGTCGATCGAGGGGCGGGGAACCTCGCCGGCCGCCCTTGCGCGATCGCTCAAGGGACGCGGGCAGGTGAGCGTCCGCGACGGGGAGATCGGCGCGGCGCTGCTGGCGGCCCTGGTGCGGGCCGCGCCGAGCGCCTCGGTCGCGGCCCTGCCGCTCGCGGCGGACATCGTCCCGTTCGATGCGGCCGCCGCCACCGCCTCCATCGAGGAGGGGCGCGCGACCCTGGTCGACAGCTGGCTCTCCTGGCCCGCCGCCCGGGCGGCCCTGGCCGGCACGGCCTCGCTCCCCGACCAGGCCCTCGACATCACCGCGACCGTGACCGCCCCGGAGGGCGGCAGCGCCGTCTACGCCCTGCGGGGACCCTGGCGCGACCTCAGCCTCAAGCCCACCCGGCCGCCGTCGTGACCGGCCCTGTCAAGCCGACAGCGTCGATGACCCCGAACGCCGACCGGGGCCCCGGCGAGACGGCCGTCGCCTTCCCCGGCCGGGCCGACGCCACGGTCGCGTTCATCGGCCTGATCCACACACCCTGGCCGGACCGTCACAGCTGCCCCAGGACAGGTTCGATCGACGGGCCGGACTGCCGCATCGAGGTCGATCCCCTCTGGCGGAACGCGCTGGAGGGCATCGAGCCCGGAGCGCGGATGCAGGTTCTCTACTGGATGCACCTTGCCCGCCGCGACCTCACCCGGCAGCTGCCCCGCGGCCGCGCCAGCCCCATCGGCACGTTCGCGCTGCGCTCGCCGATGCGGCCCAACCCGATCGCCTCCTCGATCGTCCTGGTGGTCGCGCGGACCGGGACCGCTCTCACGGTGCGCGGGCTCGATTGCGTCGACCGGACGCCGCTTCTCGATCTCAAGCCGGAGCGCTGCCCGATGGCGGACGGCTAGCCGGGGCGCCGTCCGTCGCGGGACGCGGCGCTCCCGGCCTCAACCCACGACCCGCCCCTCGCGCAGGAGGACGACCGCATCGGCGAGGCGCTCGACCTCGCCCGCATTGTGGCTGACATAGATGATCGGGATGCCGGTGCGGTCCCGGATGCTCTCGACGAGCGGCATGAGATCGCGCCGGCGCGCGTCGTCGAGCGCCGCGAAGGGTTCGTCCATCAGCAGCAGCCGCGGCCGCGACAGCAGGGCGCGCCCGATCGCGACGCGCTGCCGCTCGCCGCCCGACAGCCCGCCGATCCGCCGCGCGAGCAGCGGCGCGATGCCGAGGAGATCGACGATCTCCCGGTCGTGGTCCGGGGCCGGCACGGCCCGGGCGAACCAGCGCCCATACCGGAGGTTCTGGCCGACCGTCATATGCGGGAACAGCCGGCCGTCCTGGAACACGTAGCCGATGCCCCGCCGGTGCACGGGATGGTCGATGCCGCGCGCGGTGTCGAGGAACAGCGCCCCCCCGACGCAGACGCGTCCGCGGCCCGGGCGCGCGAGGCCGGCCACGACGTCAAGCAGCGTCGTCTTGC
>CAXUMV010000354.1:2527-4001 GCA_964252065.1 uncultured Lichenihabitans sp. | reverse complement strand
GCGCCGCAGCGCGTCCGTCATGATGAGCAGTTCCATCAGGTGGTCGTTCGCCGGATAGGCGGTCGACTGGATGATGAAGGTGTCCTCGCCGCGGACGTTCTCGAGGATCTCGACGAAGATCTCCATGTCGGCGAAGCGCCGGACATGACATCGCGTCAGCGGGACGCCGAGATAGCTCGCGATCGCCTCGGTCAGGGGACCGTTGGAGTTGCCGGCGAGGATCCTGATCGTACCAGCCATCGTCGCTCCTCGGCCGAGACCGGCGCCTCGTCGGCTCCGCGTCACGATCGCCAAAGCCTTGCCCAGGTGCCGTGGCGGACCCTTACCAAGCTTGTGCGATGCAAACAACCGTCACGCGCCCGTCATCGACCAAGAAGGCTACGCGCCGGCGATCGGAACGGGCGATAGGGTCTTGGCGGAGCGCACCGGCTTGACATCGAGCAGCGGCTCGGTGCGCACCAGCTCGCGCCACAGCAGGATCAGGGCGGACATCAGCGCCGGCCCGACGAAGAGCCCGATCAGCCCCCAGGTCTCGACGCCCCCCAGGACCCCGAGCAGGACCCACAGGAAGGGGAGCTTGGTCGCCCCCCCGATCAGCCCCGGCCGGATGAAGTGGTCGGCGATGAAGTTCATGACGAGCCCGAAGCCCACCACCGCGACCGCGGCGCCGATGGCGCCCTGGGCCAGCAGCACGGCCCCGACCAGGACCAGGATAACGATGATCACGAAGGGGATCATGGCCGCCACCGCGGCCAGCGCGCCGAGCAGCGTCGGATGGGGGACGCCGGCGAGCGCGAACGCGATGCCGAGCAGCACCCCCTCCCCGAGCCCGACCAGCACCAGCCCGTCCACCGTGCCGTGGATGGAGGCGACGATCTGCCGGCCGATGCGCTCGCCGTGCGGGCCGAACATCTTCTCGCTGGCCCGCAGCATCTCGGCCGCGAGGTCGTCGGCATGCCGCAAGATGAAGAACAGCGTCACCAGGGTGAAGAAGAAGGTCACCAGGCGATGGGTGACCGCGATGCCGACCTCGCGCGGGGAGATCGCCCGCATCGACCGCACGATGCCGTGCGTGAAATCCGACACCGCGGTGGCGTCCCCGAGATTGGTCTGCCACCACTGCCCGACGGTGGTCGCTCCAACGGGCAGGTGAGCGACGGCGTCCGGCACGGGGATGCCGTTCTTCATCGCATCGGACGCGAACCCGATGACATCGTGCGCCTCCCGGGCGGCCTGCACACCGAGCAGCACGAAGGGCAGGAGGAAGACGATCGCCACGGCCAGCGTGAAGAGGAGCGGCATCAGGAGGTTGTGCCGGCCGGGCGGCCAGCGGCTGACCGCCCGCGCATAGGCCGGGCCGATCGCCACCGCCAGGATGGTCGCCCAGACCAGCGCCGCGATGAAGCCGTGCAGCGTCCAGGCGCCGAGCCCGACCAGGACGAGGATCAGCACCAGCCGCGCCCGGCGCTGTAAC
>CAXUMV010000354.1:2259-2517 GCA_964252065.1 uncultured Lichenihabitans sp. | reverse complement strand
CGCGTCCGGCGAAGGCGGGAGCTCGGATCCGATCATCGGCAGCCGTCCTAATCCGGATGAGACCCTCAACGCAAAACGCCGGGCATCGGCCCGGCGTCATGCGCAAATCGGTGCGGCGATTACTCGGCGGCGATCTGGGACGGCGCGGTCGACTCGAAATGGCCGCACCAGTCGCTGCCCGACACCACGGGCCACAGCCCATGCTCGGTCGGGCCGGGCTGGGTGAAGGTCGCGCCCGCCGATCAGGCGGCGCTGGTG
>CAXUMV010000354.1:0-2249 GCA_964252065.1 uncultured Lichenihabitans sp. | reverse complement strand
CGGGTTGAACCGGCAGAGACCGTCGTCCGCCTGCGCCGCGGCCTGAGCCTTGGCGTGATCGTCGAAGAACGCGCAGTTGTTGCAGGACCCGTGGTTCGTCATGGCTGGCTCTCCGGTGGTTGCAGCGGCGGCCCCTCGCCGTCGTCTACCTTGTAACGTTTCTAATCCACGAAACGTTCCCGGTCAAGCAGTTTTGAAACATTCCAAACTACTCGGCGGCGGCCCGCCTCGCGGTGGCGGCATCGCGCTGGCGCTTGAGGTCGGGCGGCAGCGCTTCCTCGGCCAGCACCCGCAAGGCGTCCTGCAGCGTCGTCACGCTCTGGTCGTTGGAGCCGAGGCGGCGGAGGGAGACGGTCCGCTCGGCGGCCTCCTTGCGCCCGATCACCATCAGCACGGGGACCTTGGCGAGGGAGTGCTCGCGCACCTTGTAGGTGATCTTCTCGTTGCGCAGGTCGCCCTCGACGCGCAGGCCCGCCCGGCGCGCCTCGGCCATCACCTCGAGCGCGAACTCGTCCGCCTCCTGCGTGATGGTGGCGACCACCGCCTGCACGGGCGAGAGCCAGAGCGGGAGATGGCCCGCGTAATGCTCGATCAGGATGCCGGTGAAGCGCTCCAGCGAGCCGAACACGGCCCGGTGCAGCATGACGGGCGTGATCTTCTCGCTGTTCGGCCCGATGTAGAAGGCGCCGAAGCGCCCCGGCAGGTTGAAGTCGACCTGCAGCGTGCCGCACTGCCAGTCGCGGCCGATCGCATCGCGCAGCACATATTCGAGCTTCGGGCCGTAGAAGGCGCCCTCGCCCGGGTTGACGGCGGTCGGGATGCCGTGGCCGTCGACGATGGCGATCACCTGGCCGAGCGCCGCCTCGGCCTTGGCCCAGCCCTCCTCGGTGCCGACGCTTCTGGGCGGCCGGGTCGAGAGCTTGATGCGCACGTCGTCGAAGCCGAAGTCGCCGTAGATCGAGAGGATCAGGTCGTTGACCTTCAGGCTCTCGTCCATGATCTGGTCGTCGGTGCAGAAGATGTGCGCATCGTCCTGCGTGAAGGCGCGCACCCGCATGACGCCGTGGAGGGCGCCCGAGGGCTCGTAGCGGTGGACAATGCCGAACTCGCCAATCTTCAGAGGCAGGTCGCGGTAGCTCTTGAGGCCGTTCTTGAAGATCTGGACGTGGCCGGGGCAATTCATGGGCTTGAGGGCGAAGACCCGCTCGTCCTCGGTCTGGGTGAAGAACATGTTTTCGCGAAACGTGTCCCAATGGCCGGAGGTGACCCATAGGGCCTTGTCGAGCACCTGCGGGGTGTTCACCTCGATGTAGCCCACCGCCTCCTGGCGGCGGCGCATATAGGCGATCAGGGTCTGGAACAGCGTCCAGCCCTTGGGGTGCCAGAAGACCGTGCCGGGCCCCTCCTCCTGGAAGTGGAACAGGTCCATCTCGCGCCCGAGGCGCCGGTGGTCGCGTTTGGCGGCTTCCTCGAGCTGCTTGAGGTAGGCATCGAGGTCGGCCTGCCTGGCGAAGGCCGTCCCGTAGATGCGCGAGAGCATCGGCTTGGTGCTGTCGCCGCGCCAGTAGGCGCCCGCGACCTTCTGGAGCTTGAAGGCGGGGCCGACCTTCCCCGTCGAGGTCATGTGCGGGCCGCGGCAGAGGTCCAACCACTCGCCCTGGCGATAGATGTTGAGGTCCTGGTCCGCCGGAATCGCGTCGACCAGCTCGACCTTGAAGGCCTCGCCTCTCGCCTCGAAGAAGGCGCGCGTGTCCTGCCGGCCCCACACCTCCTTTGTGAAGGGCGCGTCGCGGGCGATGAGCGGGCGCGGGTTTTGCAGTTCTCGGGTCAAAAGCGTGATTTTATCGTGTTCGGGCAGTTTGTCATAAGGCGGCGAACCGGGCGGCAAAACGCCCGCAACGCGCAAAATCTCGTCCAAGGCGCGGGCGTGTTCGTCGCTGTGCTGGCGAACATCAAGGGCGGCAAGATGAAAACCGAATGTTTGGGCTTGGGCGACAAGGGCCGCGAACGCGCCGCCGCTTGCCAAACGCTCTGCTTTGTTTTCGCGCAAACTCGTTTGTATCAGAAGCAGGTCTTGCACAAATTCGTGTGCCGACGGGTAAGCGCAGGCGTTTTCCACGGCTTGCCCATTGGATAGAACCGCGTCGGGCACGAGCATTTGCAGCCCGCGCAAATTGGCTTGAAGCCGTTCGTGGATGAATAGCAGTTTGAGCGCGTAAGGCTCGGCCTTGTAGCGGTCTTGGCGTTCG
>CAXUMV010000353.1:0-4006 GCA_964252065.1 uncultured Lichenihabitans sp. | reverse complement strand
CTCCTTCGTAAAGGGCAGGTTCCGCGTGATAATCTCGCGCATCTTCGCTTCGATGGCCGGGAAGTCGTCGGGCGTGAACGGCGTCTCGCGGAAGAAATCGTAGTAGAACCCGTCCTCGATGACCGGGCCAATCGTCACCTGCGTGCCCGGGTAGAGCGCCTGGACGGCCTCGGCGAGGACGTGGGCCGCGTCGTGGCGGATCAGGGTGAGGGCGCGCGGGTCCTCGCGGGTCAGGAACTCGATGTGCGCGTCGCGCGGCAGCGCGTCGGCAAGGTCGGCCAGACGGCCGTCGAGCACCATGGCCACGGTGCGCTTGGCGAGGGACGGCGAGATGCTCCGGGCGATCTCGAGCCCGCTCGTCCCGGCCTCGAAGGACCGCTGGGCGCCATCGGGGAATGTGACGGTGATCATGGATGTCTCCTTGAGGCTCACTCGCCTGAACGGGGGAGGCGTAAGCTTGCGGGGATCGCGGCGGCCTGGATGCCGCCGAGTCGGGGTGCTACTCCGAGACACCGGCTGTTGACAACAACGCCGGCCTGGTTTCACCCCGACGGGGTCATGCTAACGCTGCCGCTATCCAACGGACGGAGGAGACCAGGCTGCCTCGAACGTCGTCGATCTCCGCCGTTGCCGCGAGCGCAGCGACGCGATCCATGATCGTGTGGATCGCCGCGGCGCTTCGCGCCTCGTAATGACGGACCTTGGGACAGTGCGACACGGGGCAGGAGCGCCATGGCATGGACTGACGCGGCGGTTGACCATAGCCGTCGCCGCGGTCGGTCCTTAACCTGCCGGGTTTGGAGAGCGATGTCTTCGGCATGAACCTGCTGCGCTTTGTTCTGCTGGCTCTTGCGGTCGTCGTGTTGGGGGCGGTCGGCTGGCGCATGGCCGGCATGCCCGGCGCCGGCCCGAAGCCGACCGAGATGGCGGCCGCGCCCCCGTCGGCCCCGAAGGCCGAGCCGCCCCGCGCACCTGCCGTGCCCGCCCCCCCGAGGCCCGCGGATCCCGAGCCGCCCCGGGCCACCGCCCCGCCGGCCAGCCCTTTGCCGCCGTCGCCCCCCGCCGCGACCTCGCCACCTGCGCCGCAGCCCGTCGCGCCGCCGACGCCCCAGCCACAGCCCCCGGGGCCGCAGCCCTCCGGCCTGCCCGCGGGTCCGGGCCGGACCGAGGCGGCGCCCGATCCCAACCGCGCGGCCGTCGAGGCCCGGCTGCAGGCCGCGCCGGATCTCGCCCGGGTGTTCGCCCTCATGCAGACCGAGTTCCCCGCCGTCGCAGACCGCAGCCTCGCGGCCGCGGCCGACATCGTGCGCAAGACCGGCCAGCCGCCGACCCCGGACGACATGATCGCCGCCGCCATGCGCGATGCGCGCCTCAGCGCCGGGGTGCTGGCCGCACGGGCCGGCCCCGAGGCGCTCGCGGCGATCTTCGAGGCGAAGGCGGCGACGCTCGCCGACCTCCAGGCGGCCGACCCGCGCATCTGCGCCGACTACGTCTATGGCGGCACGAGCCCCGAGTTCAACGACTTCGCCGTCACGCACCGGGCGCTGGTGGCCCGGGCCGACATCGCAACGCTCGCCGCCATGGCGGACGGGCGCACCCGGCACATGAGCTGGGACACCCCCTCCCCCGACGACTACGCGCTGATCGAGACCACCCTCCGGCAGAAGGGGCTGTCGGCCGACGAGATCGGCGCCGTGCTCGACGGCAAGAGCTTCGACCATCCGCCCAGCGACACGCGGGTGTGCGACAACGCACGGGCCTATCTCGATGCGATGCGCGCCATGCCGAGCGATGCGCGCAACCGGGTCTACGGCCTCGCGGCGGAGCTGCTCGCCCGATCCTGAGCGCCGGCGCTGCCCTCCTGCCCGTCCCGTGCCGGCGTCCGCCAGGCCCCAAAGCGCCAGGGCGCCAGCCCGGAAGCCTGCTCCGGCAGCGTCGCGGCCACGGGATCGAAGCCGCCCGCGCCCAGCGGATGGCAGCGGCAAAGGCGCGCCAGCCCCATCCAGCTCCCCGCCCAGAGACCGTGCCGGGCGATCGCCTCGTCGGCATAGGCCGAGCATGTCGGCAGGTAACGGCACTGGCGGCCAAGGGCGCCGGACAGCGTGAGCTGGTAGGCGCGGATCGCGGCGTGGGCGCTGGCGCGCGCGAGGCGGCTGGCGAGCGGGGCCGCGCTCATGCGGGAGGGTGCGCCGGCGCCGCGGCCGCCTCGATCTGGCCGATCGCGTCGACCACGGCGTCGAAGGTCAGCAGCGTCGAGGCGTGGCGCGCCTTGTAGTCCCGGATGGGTTCGAGCACCGCGACATCCGCGCAGCGCCCCTCGGGCGGAGCGCCCCCCTCCTTCAGCATGCGCCGCACGGCGTCGCGCAGGCTCCGGAGTTCAGCCGCGCTCGCGCCGATCACGTGGCGCGCCATGATCGAGGAGGAGGCCTGCCCGAGCGCGCAGGCCTTCACGTCGTGGGCGAAGTCGGTGACGAGCCCGTCCTGCATGGCAAGATCGACCGTCACGGTCGATCCGCACAGCTTCGAGTGGGCGCGGGCCGAGGCCTGGGGAGTTGTGAGGCGCCCGAGACGCGGGATGTCGGCGGCGAGTGCCAGGATGCGCCTGTTGTAGATGTCGTCGAACATGGGACGGTTGTCCGGGCAGGCCGGGTGGAACGGGGCCGACGTCATTTGCTATATAGAGGCCCGTCGCGCCGCACGAGAGGGCCCTTGGCCCTTGGGGCGCCTCTCCTCCCCGAGACTTTCGCCATGACCGTCACCTTCGCGCCGCCCGGGGACAAAGCCGCGCTCGAGCAGGGGACGGCCTTCACGCCGAAGTTCGACGCCGCCGGCCTCGTGGTCTGCGTCACCACGGAAGCCGCGACCGGCACCGTGCTGATGGTCGCGACCATGAACCGGGAGGCGCTGGCGCTGACGCTCGAGACCGGGGTCGTGCACTACTGGTCGCGCTCGCGCCAGACGCTCTGGCGCAAGGGCGACACCTCGGGCCAGGTGCAGCGGCTCCTCGCGATGCGGACCGACTGCGACCAGGACGCCGTGCTGCTGACCGTGGAAGTCGGGGGCGACGGCCACGCCTGCCACACCGGGCGGCACTCCTGCTTCTACCGCGAGGTGGTCATGGGCGAGGACGGACCGCGGCTGGTGGAGAAGGGCATAGCCCGGGCAGACCCACGCTTGATGTCCGCATGACTCGGGGGGGATGGCGTTTTGCACGGGGGCCTGTATAAGCGCCGGTCAAGCACGCGGGATTTTTCGCGTGCCTTTCGACGTTTTGGGCGTGCTGGACGACATCCCGGCCGGACGAGACGCCGGATGGGGACGCTGCCCGATGGCGTCACCCGCCAGCGACAAGGGGTTTGCCGATGTCGATTACCGCCGAGCGCAAGACCGCGCTTGTCAACGAGCATGCCACGACGAAGGGCGACACCGGGTCGCCCGAGGTCCAGATCGCGATCCTCACCGAGCGGATCACCAATCTGACCGGTCATTTCAAGACGCACGTCAAGGACAACCATTCCCGCCGCGGGCTGCTCAAGATGGTGTCGACGCGCCGGACGCTGCTCGACTACGTGAAGAAGAAGGACGAGCCGCGCTACCGCGCGATCATCGAGAAGCTCGGCATCCGCCGCTAAGGCCTGCGGCGCCTCGGCGCCGAACCGCCGTCGGCCGCATGGGGCGGCCGGCCGCACCCCTCCCCCTCCGGCATCTCGGGAGGCCATGGCAGGATCGCCAGGGGCTGTGGAGCTCGTCCTCGCAGCCTCTCGCCGTTCTGCTCGTGGCCGATGGCATGGGATGCCCGCCACGAAGGAACCAGCATGTTTGAAATTTCACGCGAAGAGATCGAATGGGCCGGGCGCACGCTCGTGCTCGAGACCGGCCGCATCGCCCGCCAGGCGGACGGCGCCGTGTTCGCCAGCTACGGCGAGACCACCGTGCTCGCGACCGTGGTGGGCCTCAAGTCCCCCAAACCCGGCCAGGACTTCTTCCCCCTGACGGTCAACTACCA
>CAXUMV010000352.1:3014-4006 GCA_964252065.1 uncultured Lichenihabitans sp. | reverse complement strand
CGAGGGCGAGACGCTGGTGATCTTCCCCGAGGGGCGGCTCACCGTCACGGGCAGCCTGATGAAGGTCTACGACGGGGCGGGACTGATCGCCGACAAATCCGGCGCGCCCGTGGTGCCGGTCCGCATCCGGGGGCTGGAAGCCACGCCCTTCTCGCGCCTCAGCCGCGCCCAGGTGCGCCGCCGCTGGTTCCCCAAGGTGGTGGTCACGGTCCTGCCGGCCGTCCGGCTCCATGTCGAGGATGCGCTGCGGGGCCGCGCGCGGCGGCGGGCGGCGGGGGCGGCGCTCTACGATGTCATGAGCGACCTCATCTTCCACACCGAGCCGACCGGCCGCACGGTGCTGGACGCCGTGGTCGAGGCCGGCGCCCGGGAGGGTTTCGGGCGGATCGCGATCGAGGATCCCGTCGCGGGCCCGCTCAGCTACCGCAAGCTGCTGGTCGGGGCGCGGGTGCTGGCCGGCAAGATCGCCCCGCTCGCCCCCGAGGGCGCCGCCGTCGGGGTCATGCTGCCGACCGCCAACGCGACGGCGGTGACGTTCCTGGCCGTCGGCGCGGCGGGCCGCGTGCCGGCGATGATCAACTTCACCGCGGGACCTGCGGCCGTGCTTGCCGCCTGCGCGGCCGCGCAGGTGACGACGATCCTGACCGCGCGCGCCTTCGTCGAGAAAGCCCGGCTGGCCAAGCTCGTCGCGACGGTCGGCGAGCGGCTGACCATCGTCTATCTTGAGGACGTGCGGGCCGGCATCACGCGCGGCGACAAGCTGCGCGGGCTTCTGGGCTACCGCCGCCCCCTGCGGCCGCGGCGGGCCGAGGAGGCGGCCGCAATCCTCTTCACCTCGGGCTCGGAGGGCAGCCCCAAGGGGGTCGTGCTGAGCCACGAGGCGATCCTCGCCAACGCCGCCCAGGCGGCCGCGCGTCGGCCGCGTGGCGGGCTCGGGGCGCTTGGGCTGCGCGACGGGGGTGAAGCGGCGCGGCGGCGGGGCGCCGCGGCGC
>CAXUMV010000352.1:2618-3004 GCA_964252065.1 uncultured Lichenihabitans sp. | reverse complement strand
ACCCACCTTCGAACACATCGAAGACCTCGATCGACTGCAGCAGCGCGCCGGCGGTGCGCTTAATCTCCTGCGCCACGTCGGCCGCGCGCATCGACTTCGGCCGGAGGGATCTCCTCTTCAACGTGCTGCCGATGTTCCACGCCTTCGGCCTGACGGTCGGCTTCGTGCTGCCGGTCGTCTCCGGGGTGCGGGTCTACCTGCATCCGTCGCCGCTGCAGTACCGGCTGGTGCCCGAACTCGTCTACGGCACCAATGCCACCATCCTGTTCGGCACGGACACCTTCCTGGCCGGCTATGCGCGGTCCGCCAACCCCTACGACTTCCGCTCGCTTCGTTACGTGATGGCGGGCGCCGAGCCGGTGAAGGAGGCCACCCGCCGGGTGTGG
>CAXUMV010000352.1:0-2608 GCA_964252065.1 uncultured Lichenihabitans sp. | reverse complement strand
CGGACCTACGCGGAGAAGTTCGGCCTGCGCATCCTCGAGGGCTACGGCATCACCGAGGCCGCCCCGGTGGTGGCGCTGAACACGCCCATGTTCAACCGCTTCGGCAGCGTGGGACGGCTGCTGCCCGGCATCGAGGCCCGCCTCGAGCCGGTCCCCGGCATCGAAGAAGGCGGCCGGCTCGCCATCCGCGGCCCCAACATCATGCTCGGCTATCTCAGGGGTGAGGCGCCGGGCGTGCTGGAGCCTCCGCCCGGGGGCTGGCACGACACGGGCGACATCGTCACGATCGATCCCGAAGGCTATGTGACCATCAAGGGCCGGGCGAAGCGCTTCGCCAAGATCGGCGGCGAGATGATCTCGCTCGCGGCCGTCGAGGCTCTCGCCGGGGCCGCCTGGCCGGAGACGCCCTCGGCCGTGGTGGCCCTGCCCGACGCCCGCAAGGGCGAGCGGCTGGTGCTGGTGACCGAGCGGGGCGAGGCGACGCGCCAAAGCTTCCAGGCCTACGCCAAGGCCCACGGAGCCAGCGACCTGATGATCCCCGCCGAGGTCCTGGTGGTGGACCGCCTGCCCCTGCTGGGATCGGGCAAGATCGACCTCGTAACGCTCGCGGCCGAGGTGCGCGGGCAGCAGGGCGACGTCGCGGCGGCCTGACGGACTCTCGGCCGCCTGTCATCGCCCTGTCATGCTGGTTCGCTCGAAGACAGGATCGGCTGCCGGCAGGTGGGACTGCCTCGTCCCGCCTGCCGGCTTGCGCCAACCCTCGACCGGAGCTTTGACCATGCCGGACATCGACCAGCCCACCCGCCGCCAGACCCTCCGGCTGCTCGCCGGCGCCCCGCTGCTGCCGCTCGGCGCCTCGAGCGCCGCCTCGATCATGGCGTCCTTCGGCGCCGCCGCGGCCGCCGGGCCGGCGAGCTTCGTGTCGGCGACGTTCACCTCCATGCCGCCCCCCTCCCTGGCGGACGCCGCCGCCATGGCGACGACCACGGTCGGCTCCAGCCTGACGGTCGCGATGAGCGACAGCACGACGCTCAGCTATGCGCTGTCCTACCAGCCCTTCTTCATCACCGGCGACATGGTGCCGGACGGCAAGGGCGGTACGATCCTGGCCGGCGGCTACGTGGATATCGCCAGCAGGCCCATCATCGACACGTCCGTGCCCGGCAGCGAGCGGCAAATCTTCTCGGACTCGCCCGACGGCACCTCGCTGCTTTCGCTGCCGGACGCCTCGGTTCCCGGCATCAAGGGCAAGCCCGTCTTCGCCGTGGTGCAGTTCGAATACACGACCTCCGACCAGGCCGGACGGGACATCTACGGCACGCTTCCCTCGCCCATCGCGGTCCTGACGCTGGATCAGGACCAGGCGAGCGGCAGGCTCACCCTGGTGAAATACCACAACGTCGACACCTCCAAGGCGAACGGCCTGTGGATCACCTGCGGCGCCAGCCTGTCGCCCTGGAACACGCATCTGTCGAGCGAGGAGTACGAGCCGGACGCGCCCTTCGCTTCGTCCAGCAAGCAGTTCAAGTCGTTCAGCGCCAGTCTCTACGGCGATGAGACCAGGGCCAACCCGTATCACTACGGCCACCTGCCCGAGGTCACGGTGCACCCCGACGGCACGGGGTCAGTCCGCAAGCACTACAACATCGGCCGCATCAGCCACGAGCTGGTCCAGGTCATGCCCGACAGCCGCACCCTGCTGATGGGCGACGATGCGACCAACGGCGGCCTCTTCCTGTTCGTCGCCGACCGTGAACGGGATCTGTCCGCCGGCACGCTCTACGTCGCCAAGATCGGGGCGGGCTTTGCGGCCGACCCCGCCGCGCCGCCCGCGCCCCTGTCCTGGATCAGGCTCGGCCATGCCAGCAGCGACGATATCGAGGCCCTCGCCGACACGCTGAAGCCCTCCGACATCATGGACGTGTCCCGGACCGACCCGAACGATCCCAGCTACAGCCGCATCTGGTACGGCGGCCTTCCCAATTGGGTCCGGCTGAAGCCCGGCATGGAGCGGGCCGCGGCCTTCCTCGAGACGCATCGCTACGCCGCGCTGATGGGCGGCAGCATGGGATTCACGAAGATGGAGGGCACCACCCTCAACGTCAAAGACAAGGTCGCCTATTCGGCGCTCCAGAACATGGTCGACTCCATGGTCAGGGGCGGCAAAGGCTGGCATCCCGAGAGCGGCATCGCGCTCGAGAAGCCGATCGTCGCCGGCGGGATCATGCAGCACCACCTCGGCGGCGGCCAGAAGGACCAGACGGGCGCCGCCATCGAGAGCGAATGGGTGCCGATCCATCTCGGCTTCCTGCTGGTCGGCGAGGACATCGCCGCGGACGCGCTGGGCAATCTCGCCAACCCCGACAAGGTCGGCAACCCGGACAACCTCAAGTTCTCCGAGGCGATGCGGACGCTCTTCATCGGCGAGGACAGCGGCACCCACGTGAACAACTTTCTCTGGGCCTACAATGTGGACACCAAGGCGCTCGCGCGGGTCATGTCGCTGCCCTCCGGCGCGGAATCCACCGGGCTCCATGCGGTGGACGAGCTCAATGGCTGGACCTACATCATGAGCAACTTCCAGCACGCCGGCGATTGGGGCGGCATC
>CAXUMV010000351.1:3712-4006 GCA_964252065.1 uncultured Lichenihabitans sp. | reverse complement strand
CGTCTCAGCCGGCGGGCCGGACCGCCATGAGCAGCATGCCGGCCGCAACGGAGGCACGCTCCGCAACGAAGATCTGGGCGACCGTGCCCGCGACGGGGCTTTCGACGGCGCATTCCATCTTCATGGCCTCGATGATCGCGACGACGGCTCCCGCCTCCACGCGGTCCCCGACCGCGACGGTGATCCGCCACACGCTGCCCCCGAAGGGCGTCTCGATGGGATCGCAGCCCGGGGGCAGGTCGGGCATGGCGTCGGCGGCCTCGTCCGCGCCTGCGGCGAGCGGTGGCCCGCCCG
>CAXUMV010000351.1:3123-3702 GCA_964252065.1 uncultured Lichenihabitans sp. | reverse complement strand
GACCAGGGCCTCGAGCCGCGAGAACTCGCCCCGCGCGTCCCAGTCCGCGCGCTCGGCCGCGAAGGCCGCCTGCCGCATCGCCGCAAAGGCGTCGATCCCGGCGCGGTGCTCCGCCAGGAACGCCCGGTACTCGGCGAGGCGGAAGGTCGTCGGCTCGATCCGGATGTCGCGCCGCCCGAGCGGGAAGTCGCGCCTCCAGTCCCGGAGCTCATCGGCCGACACGGGAAAGAAGCGGATCTGGTCGAAGAAGTGGAGCAGCCAGGGCTTGCCGTCCCGGAAGGAGGCAGTCTGCCGGTAGGTGTTCCACACTTGGATGGTGCGCCCGAAGAGCTGGTAGCCGCCCGGGCCCTCCATGCCGTAGATGCAGAGATACGCGCCGCCGATCCCCACCACGTTGGGGGGCGTCCAGGTCCGGGCCGGGTTATACTTGGTGGTGACGAGCCGGTGGCGCGGATCGATCGGGGTCGCGACCGGGGCGCCCAGATAGACGTCCCCCAGCCCCATCACGAGATAGGTGGCGTCGAAGACGGTGCGGCGGACGTCGTCTGCGCTGCCGAGGCCGTTGATGCGGCGGATGAA
>CAXUMV010000351.1:0-3113 GCA_964252065.1 uncultured Lichenihabitans sp. | reverse complement strand
ACTCGATGTTGTCGGGGCACCAGGGCGCGTCGTCGCGGACCGACTGGCTGTATTTCTGGATGGTCTCGACGATCGAGGGATCGCCCCAGCTGAGCGGCAGGTGCACGATGCGGGAGGGCACCTCGAAGCCGTCGAGCGTGCCGAGCATGTCCTCGGCCTCCCGGAGCGCCGCGACCAGCCGCCCTTGGGAGAGCGTCAGCGCATCGAAATGGATCTGCAGCGAGCGGATGCCGGGCGTGACGTCGATGATGCCCGGCAGGGCCAGGCGGTCGATCGCCAGCATCAGGGCATGCACCCGGAAGCGAAGCTCGAGGTCGAGCACGATCGGACCGTATTCGACCAGGAGGTGGTGGTCGCCCTGCCGCCGGTAGAGGGCGAGCGGCCGCTCCCCCCGGGCGTCGATCCGGGCCAGAACCGGAGACGGGACCGGCGCCTCGATGGGCGGCAGAGCGACGGCCGCCCCTGCCCCGCCCTGCCGGATGGCCTCGTTCTGGGCGAGCTCCGCCTGACGCGCCGCCTCGTCGTCCACGACGACGAACCGGACGCGGTTGCCGGGGGCCAGCTGCCCCACCATCCAGAGGTCGGCGGCGACGATGACGAACGGGCATACGAAGCCCCCGAGCGAGGGCCCGTCGGGCCCCAGAATGATCGGCATGTCGCCGGTGAAATCCACGGCGCCGATCGCATAGGCGTTGTCGTGGATGTTGGAGGGGTGCAGGCCGGCTTCGCCGCCGTCCCGGCGCGCCCAAGCCGGCTTGGGGCCGCTGAGGCGCACGCCCGTCCGGTTGGAGTTGTAGTGCACGGTCCAGTCGGCGGCGCAGATCATCGCGATGTCGGCGGCCGTGAAGAAGTCCGGCGCGCCGTGCGGTCCGGATAGGACGCGGATCGACCAGGCCGTCGCGACGGCGGGGCGCAGGAGGACGGGGCACGGCGCCGTGGTCGCCTCGCCCGCAAGGTGGAGCGTGTCGCCCGTCACGACGCCCCGGCCGGCATGGCCCCCGAACCCGCCGAGCGTGAAGGCGCTGCGGCTGCCGAGATAGGGGGGTGCCTCGAGGCCGCCGGCCACGAGCATGTAGCCGCGCAGCCCCGCGCCCTCGAGGCGCCCGACCTTGAGCGTCTGACCCGCCGCGACGTCGACCACGCGCCATGGCGCAACGGGCTCCTCGTCGAGGCTCGCCGCGAAGGCGGCGCCGGTCAGGCAGATGCGGGCCGCCGCGTTGAACAGGAGCGTCGGCCCGGCGGCCGTGATCTCCAGCCCGGCGGATCCCTCGGGGTTGCCGAGCAGGCGGTTGCCGATGCGGAAGCTGAGCGCATCCATCGGCCCCGAAGGCGGCACCCCCACCGACCAGTAGCCGAGGCGTCCGGGGTAGTCCTGCACGGTCGTCGCCGCGCCGGCCGCCAGTACCCGGACCGTCCGGGGCGTATAGGCGATGTCGGCCAGCGCGTTCGTCGACACCTCGCCACCGACGAAGGCGGGACTGCGCACGACCGTGCGCAGCCAATCGAGGTTGGTCTCGATGCCGGCGAGTCGAGTAGCGTCGAGCGCCGCGGCGATCTGTGCGACGGCCGCGGGCCGGTCGGGCGCGGTGACGATCAGCTTGGCGAGCATCGGATCGTAGAAGGCGCTGACCTCGGTGCCCGCCGCGACCCACCCGTCGACCCGGACATCCGCCGGGAAGGCGACCTCCGTCAGGGTGCCGGAACTCGGCCGGTAGCCGAGCGCGGGGTCCTCGGCGTAGAGGCGGACCTGGATGGCGGCCCCCTGGCTGCGGCCGTCCCAGCGGTCCAGCACGTCGGGTTCGCCCGCGGCCTCGCGCACCATCCACTCGACGAGATCGACGCCGGTCACCTGCTCGGTGACCCCGTGCTCGACCTGGAGCCGTGTGTTGACCTCGAGGAAGAAGAAGTCGTCGCGGCCGGAATCGTACAGGAACTCGACCGTGCCGGCGGACCGGTAGCGGGCCGCCGCGGTCAGGCGGACCGCCGCCTCCAGCATCGCGGTGCGGGTGGCGGCGGGCAGGCGCGGGGCGGGGGTCTCCTCGACGACCTTCTGGTTGCGGCGCTGCAGCGAGCAGTCCCGCTCCCCGAGCGCGATCACGCGGCCGCGGCCGTCGCCGAACACCTGCACCTCGATGTGGCGGGCGCGCTCGACGTAGCGCTCCAGAAAGACGCCGCCGTCGCCGAAATTGCCGGCGCCGAGGCGCGCCACGCTGGCGAAACCCGCCGATACCGCGGCCTCGTCGGCGCAGACCCGCATGCCGATGCCGCCGCCGCCCGCGGTCGCCTTGAGGATCACGGGGAAGCCGAGGGCCCTGGCGCCGGCGAGCGCGGCCTCGGCATCGCGCAGCAGGCCCGTGCCTGGCGCGAGCGGCACGCCCTGCTCCGCCGCCAGCCCGCGCGCGGTGTGCTTCAGGCCGAACGCCCGGATGTTGGCGGGCGAGGGTCCGATGAAGGCGAGGCCGGCCGCGGCGCAGCGCTCGGCGAAGCCGGCGTTCTCGGACAGGAAGCCGTAGCCGGGATGGATCGCCTCGGCCCCGGTCTGCCGGGCCGCTGCGAGGATCGCCTCCACGTCGAGATAGCTCTCGGCGGGCGGGGGCGGGCCGATGCGGACGGCCTCGTCGGCCATGGCGACATGGGCCGATCCGATGTCGGCATCGCTGAAGACGGCGACCGACCGCACGCCCATGCGGCGCAGCGTGCGGATGATCCGGCACGCGATCGCGCCGCGGTTTGCGATCAGGACGGTGCCGAACATCGGCCTAGCCACAGACGATCATGCGGACCGGGGTCGGGTCGAAGCCGTTGCAGGGATTGTTGATCTGCGGGCAGTTGGACACCACGACCGTGACGTCCATGGCGGCCAGGAGATCGACGTGGAGCCCCGGCGCCGAGATGCCGTCCACGATGCCGAGCGCGCCGTCGGCCTCGACCGGCACGTTCATGAACCAGTTGATGTTCGACACCATATCGCGCTTGCTTCGCCCGGCCCGGGCGTTCGCCTCGAGGAAGTTGTCGACACAGGCGTGCTGGGCCTTGGTGTGGTGCCCGTAGCGCAGCGTGTTCGACTCGCACGAGCAGGCGCCGCCGATCGTGTCGTGGTAGGCGACCGAGGT
>CAXUMV010000350.1:0-4015 GCA_964252065.1 uncultured Lichenihabitans sp. | reverse complement strand
CAGCTCGTCTTCCAGAACCCCTACGGGTCGCTGAATCCGCGCAAGACCGTCGGGGCGATCCTCGACGCGCCGCTCGCCATCAACACCGAACTCACCAAGGCCGAGCGGCGCGAGCGCGTGCGCGACATGATGGTGCGCGTCGGGCTCAGGCCCGAGCACGTGTCCCGCTATCCCCACATGTTCTCGGGCGGGCAGCGCCAGCGCGTCGCGATCGCGCGCGCCCTCATGCTGTCGCCGAAGCTCGTCGTCGCGGACGAGCCCGTCTCGGCGCTCGACGTCTCGATCCAGGCGCAGGTGCTGAACCTGCTGGCCGACCTCCAGCGCGACCTCGGCCTCGCCTACCTGTTCATCAGCCACGATCTCGGCGTGGTGCGCCACATCGCGCACGACGTGCTCGTCATGTATCTCGGGCGCGGCATCGAGCAGGGCCCGAAGGAGCGCATCTTCGCCCGGCCGCTGCATCCCTACACGATGGCGCTGCTCGCCTCGACGCCGGGCCTCTCCGGGGCGGTGCGCGAGCGCATCGTGCTGAAGGGCGAGCTCCCCTCGCCCCTCGACCCGCCCCCCGGCTGCGTCTTCTCGACACGCTGCCCCTACGTGACCGACCGGTGCCGGGCGGAGCGGCCGCCCCTGCGTCCGGTCGACGGACGGCTCGTCGCCTGCCACTACGCCGAGCAGTTCCTCGCCGCCGAGGCCGCGTGACGGCAGCGCGCCGGACCGCGATCCTGCTCGGGGCGGCACTCTGCGCCAATCCGGCCGCAGCGGCGCCGAGGCCGCCCGCACGGCCCCACTCGTCCGAGCCCACGCCCCCGCAAGCCGTGCCCGTCGGGACGCCGCCACCGAATTCGGCTTCGGCCCCGGCTGGCTCCGCCTCCCGATCCGGCTTCTGTCTCGCGCGGCTGGTGGCGGCCGGCTACAAGGTCGAGCCGGCCGCGCAACCCTCGACGGACCCGTCCTGCCACGTCGAGGATCCCGTGAAGCTGGCCGCTGCGGCAGATCCAGCCATGCCGGGCCGCGCCATCACCTTCCCGGGCACGCCCGTGCTGGCTTGCGCCTTCGCGGAGGTGTTCGGCACCTTCGTGGGCGAGGTCGCGTCGCCGATCCTCGCCGCGCGGTTCGGCGGCGCCCTCGCGTCCGTGGAGACCGGCCCCGGCTTTCAATGCCGCCCGCGCAACAACCAGCCGGGCGCGAAGCCGAGCGCGCACGGCCTCGGTCTCGCGATCGACGTGGCGGGCTTCACGATGTCGGACGGGCACGTGATGGCCGTCGAGCCGGCCGGGTCCGCGCCCCCCGACCGCGTCTTCGCGGCGTTGCGACGATCCGCCTGCGGCTGGTTCACGACCGTGCTCGGCCCCGGCTCAGACGCCTTCCACGCCGACCACATGCATCTCGACATCGAGCTGCACGGCTCGAGCGACCGCTACCGCATCTGCCAGTGAGACGCGCTTGCACTTGTTAACCCGAAGCGGGTAGAACACGTGCGTCGCCGCAATAGCTCAGCTGGTAGAGCACCTCATTCGTAATGAGGGGGTCGGGAGTTCGAGCCTCTCTTGCGGCACCAACTTTCTCAGTGACTTAGGCCTGTTTTGCTACCACGTTGCACCCCAACGCTCACGGTGGGGGTGCAAGAGCCGTCAAGGCGCAGGGGGGCGGCTTCCTTGTCAAGGCGCTGACGTTGATCCAAGATCGCTTGCTGGAAACGAGACAGGCCGAGCGGATCATCTTTCCCGAGCGAGGCCGGGCTGCGGATCACACCGAGCAAGGGCGCGAGGGATGTCAGGCCGGATCGCTCCAGCATCTTGTCGAGCTGGCGCGGATCGCGATCGAAGCTGCCACCACCAAGCGCGTCGCTGATACGCTCGTTCGCGCTGCGCCGGTCCACGTTGCCCTTGCTGGTCAGGGCGTCGAGTTCCTTCGTGGTGACGGCGAACTGGCGCTGTAGCAGCTCGGTGTTCTGACCTTGAAGCTCGGTGCGGAGCCGGCGATAGGCGGCGATCAGATCATCGATGCTGGCCGCGTTCGCCGAGATGGACAGCCCGAGTTCATCGAAGGCTTTCTGAGCTTCCAGGATGGTGTTTCGGCGTAGGACGGGGTCGGCATTCAGCCGCTCTCGGCGCTCCACAAACCGCGTCGTCCGCTTCAAAGACGTCTGCGAAGAGATCGGGATCACGTCTTCAGGTAAGGGCAACGCGTCTCGGCGAGCGGCTGCATGGCCTCGGCGCCGGCAGGGTGGCGACCTGCTCGTAGTAGTCCCACGGCGCTTTCGACTCGGCCGGCGTCTTGATCCCAAGAGGGTGCGAGCCCCCCCATTTCGCGCACATTATCATTCAATAGCAGAACTGTTTCTTGGAAAGCGCAACCTGAAAATCGCCGGTGAAGGGCTTGCCGTTCGTAGATTTGGTCCGGGCGAGAGCGCCGGTCTGCGCCACCGCCGCCGAGCTTCAGGCTGCCGCTTGAGCCCTGCCTCTCGCCGCCTCGGTATCCCGGACCGGCGGCAGGCCGAACATCCGCCCGTACTCGCGGGTGAAGTGCGGCACGCTCTCGTAGCCCACGGCGAACGCCGCCTGGGCCGCCGTGACGCCGACCGAGAGCATCAGCCGCCGCGCCTCGATCAGGCGCAATTGCTTCTGGAACTGTAGCGGCGACAGGGAGGTCGCGGCGCGGAAGTGATGGTGGAAGGACGACAGGCTCATCCCGGCGGTCGCCGCCAGCCGCTCGATCGGCAGCGGACGCGCGAACTCGGCCCTGAGAACCGCGACCGCGCGCGCGACCCGCTGCGCATGCCCATCCGGTCCGGCAAGGCGGCGGATGGCCGGGCCGTGCCGGCCGGCCAGCAGCCAGTAATGCACCTCCCGCACCATCTGCTCGTGCAGCACCGACACGGCCGCCGGCCGGTCGATCAGCCGCATCAGCCGGAGCGCCGCGTCGGCGACCTCGGTATCGGTGGGCTCGACCCGCACCGGCGCACCTTCCGCGGCGGGCGCGGCCTCCATCTGCGCCGCGAGGTCGGCGATTAGGGCCGTGTCGAGTTCCAGGACGAGCGACAGATAGGGCTTGGCGATGTTCGCGCGCGTGATCTGGCTGACCGTCGGGACGTCGGCCGTGATCAGGAGCGAGTCGCCGGCCGAGAACGAGAAGGCCTGCGCGCCCATCGTGACGTGCTTGCTCCCTTGCATCACCAGGCAGACCAGCGGTCGCGAGATCGCGTGGACGAGTTCGCTCGGCGCGGTCGCGCGCACGGTCGTGAGACCCGGAATGGCAGTTCGTGCCAGACCGCCTGGATCGGCGTGAGCCTGTGCGTGGCGGCGGACGGCGTCGAGCAGCGTGGTCATGGGCCACCCTACCTCAATCGACGCAATCGCGAACCTCTTTCGGAGGATCAGGCAAGACAATGCGAGCTTCCCGCAAGGACGGCAGGTCTCTCCGATCTACATCGGGGCGGTCACACACGGGAGCCAGACATGACCACAATCGCCCTCGTCACCGGGGCCAGTCGCGGCCTCGGCCGCAACACCGCTCTCGCGATCGCACGAGGCGGCGGCGACGTCGTCCTTACCTATCACAGCAAGGCCGACGCGGCGCAGGACGTCGTTGCGGATATCGAGGCCATGGGCCGCAACGCCCTCGCCCTCCCCCTCGACACCGGCGACGTCGCGGCGTTCGCACCCTTCGCCGACCGGCTGCGCACCGCCTTGCACGAGACCTTCGGCCGGGACAGCTTCGACCACCTCGTCAACAACGCGGGCCACGGCGACTATGCCCTCATCGCCGACACGACGGAGGCGCAGTTCGACGGGCTCGTGAACGTGCATTTCAAGGGCGTGTACTTCCTCACCCAGGCGCTGCTGCCGCTCCTCGCCGACGGGGGCCGCATCGTGAACCTGTCCTCGGGCCTGACCCGGACCTGCTTCCCTGGCTACGCCGCCTACGCCGCCGTGAAGGGCGCCGTCGAGGTGCTGACGCGCTACATGGCGAAGGAGCTGGGCGCCCGCGGGATCGCGGTCAACACGGTGGC
>CAXUMV010000349.1:0-4025 GCA_964252065.1 uncultured Lichenihabitans sp. | reverse complement strand
ATCACGGCCGCCCACGCGATCTGCGGGCTCGTCGAGCTCGCGATGTTCCCCCGGCACGGCTGAGCCGGACGGCAGGTCCCGTGCCCGCACAGGGACTCGCCCCTGCGGCCGAGCCGCCGCCGGACCAGGTGGTCGTGCTCTGCGGCGGGCTTGGGACGCGCCTCGGCGCCCTCACGCGCGAGACCCCGAAGCCGCTTCTCGACATCGCCGGCATCCCGTTCCTCGGCCGCCTCCTGTTCGAGATGCGCCGGCAGGGGTTCGGGCGCGCCCTGCTGCTCGCCGCCTTCCGGTCGGAGCAGATCGAGGCTTTTGCGCGCGACACCGCCGCCCGGCTCGGCATGGCGGTCGCGGTCGCGGTCGAGCCGGACCAGGCCGGCACGGGCGGCGCGCTCCGGCACGCGCGCGAGCAGCTCGACGAGACGTTCCTGCTGCTCAACGGCGACAGCTGGCTGGACATCAACGTCCTCGACCTCGCCTGGCGGGCCCGCCGACTGCCGGCGGCCGATGCCGTGCTGGCGTTGCGGCCCCTCGCCGATGCGTCGCGCTACGGCACGGTGACGCTCGAGGGGGAGCGCGTCCTCCGTTTCGCCCCGCGCCCCGACCGGGCCGGGCCCGGGCTCGTCAATGGGGGCGTGTACCTGATGCGCCGGCGCCTCGTCGACGCGCTGCCCGGCATCTGCTCGCTCGAGACCGATGTCCTGCCGGGCCTCGCGGCGGCGAGCCGGCTCGCCGGGATCACGTATGACGGCTTCTTCATCGACATCGGCACGCCCGAGACCTTTGCGGACGGGCAGCGCTCGATCCCGCGGCAGCAGCGGCGGCCCGCGGTCTTTCTCGATCGCGACGGCGTGCTGAACGAGGACCGCGGCTATGTGGGCACGATCGATCGCTTCGCGTGGCTCCCGGGGGCGGTCGCGGGCGTGAAGCGGCTCAACGATGCGGGACGCTACGTCTTCGTCGTCACGAACCAGGCCGGCGTCGCCCGGGGCCGCTACACGGAGGAGGATGTCGGGACCCTGCACGCCCACATGCAGGCGGAGCTCCGCGCCGCCGGGGCGCACATCGACGCCATCCGGTATTGCCCCGATCATCCGGACGGCACCGTGGCGCGCTACGCGCGGCGCTCCCCCTGGCGCAAGCCGGAACCCGGCATGATCCTGGACCTTCTCGAGCACTGGACCGTGGACGAGCCGGCGAGCATCCTGGTCGGCGACAGGCCGAGCGACGTCGCGGCGGCAGAGGCCGCCGGCCTCCGGGGCCTCCTGGTCGAGAAGGATACGCCCTTTGCGGCCGAGGCCGTGCTCGGAGCCGCCGTCCCGACCCGATAAGCGGGACACGCCATGATCCGAAGGCACAGCGCATGATCGACACCGCAGCCGTCCAGGCGCCCTACGCGGCCTTGGCGGCCCGACTGAAACCCTTCGCGTCGCGGCCGAGGCTGGTGAGCGGCATCGCGGCGGGCGTGGTGCTGTTCGTGGCCTTGTCGATCCTGCCGCTGCGGCTGGGATGGAGCACGCGGGCCGTCGTGTCCTGGGACCTCACCTGCCTGTGGTTCCTCGTCCTGACCCTCTTGCACATGCGCCGCCAGAGCCTGCCGGATCTCAAGGCCCATGTAGCCGCCCAGGACGAGGGCCAGGGCATCATCGTCGCCGTCGTGGCGATCGCCGCCATGGCGGGTCTGTGGACCGTCGGCGTCGAGCTCTCGGTCGCCAAGGTCGCGACCGGATGGGGCAAGGATGTCCGGATCGCGCTCGCGCTCGTGACGGTGTCGCTATCCTGGTTCACCACCCAGATCATTTTCGCCCTCCATTACGCGCACGAGTATTACGCCCCCGACAAGACCACCCCCGAGGAGGACGACGTGGTCGGCGGCCTGCAGTTTCCCGGCGACGAGGAGCCGGACATCTGGGACTTCGTGCATTTCGCCGTGATCATCGGCGTCGCCGGCCAGACCGCGGACGTCGCCTTCACGCGCCGGCGACTCAGGCGGATCGGCACGGTGCACGGGCTGATCGCCTTCGTGTTCAACACCGCGGTGCTGGCCCTGACCATCAACCTGCTGGCCGGGCTCTTCTGAGCCGGCCCGACAACGACCGGAGAGAACCGCATGAGCGACGTCAGCCTGACCTTCTTCCACGCGCCGAACACGCGCTCCTCGGCCGTGGCGGTGCTGATGGAGGAACTGTCCGTGCCCCATCGCCTGCACGTCGTGAACATGAAGGCGGGCGAGCAGCGCCAGCCCGCGTACCTGGCCGTCAACCCGATGGGCAAGGTGCCCGCGATCACGCATCGCGGCGTGCTGGTCAGCGAGCAGGCGGCGGTGTTCATCTATCTCGCCGACCTCTTCCCGGCGGCCGGCCTCACGCCTGCGATCGGCGACCAGGACCGCGGCTCCTACCTGCGCTGGCTGGCCTTCTACGGCTCGAGCTTCGAGCCTGCGCTGATGGACAAGGCGATGCGGCGCGAGCCCGCGCCGCGCGCGACCTCGCCCTACGGCGATTACGACGCGGTGCTCGACACGCTGGCCGCGCAGCTGCGGGCCACCCCGTTCATCGCGGGCGCGCGCCTGACCGCCGCGGACATCCTGTGGGGCATCGCGCTCCGCTGGACCACCCGCTTCAAGCTGGTTCCGGAGCTGCCCGAGATTATGGCCTATGTCGACAGGATCACCGGCCGCCCCTCGGTGGCGAAGGTCGACGCCATGGATGCGCGGCTCGCGGCCGAGCAGGACGCGGCGTTGGCGAAAGCGTGAGCACGGGACGGCCGTCCTCGCCTTGCTTGCCGCCGGGCACCGGCACTCGTGATCCGACAAGACAGCTCCTCCGATATACCGCGGATTAACCAAACTCGGCGCCAATGAAGCTCGGGCAGCTGGACCGGGATCGGGTCGATCCTCGGTCCGGCGGCAGTCACGCTCGCGACGGAGTCCGAGGACCATGAGCGCGGTATGGGGTCTGACGGACGGCGAGATCGTCCGGGTCGAGGAGCGACGCCAGGTGAAGGTCGGCCGAAGCTCCGGCCGCGCGTCCGGGGCCGTGCTGCTGACGGTGGGAACCCTCCTGGCCGCGGGGCTCCTGGAAACCCGGCTCGGGACGCTGCACGAGGACATGCCCTTGATCCGGCCGGCGCCCGCCCCGGCCCGGTTCGACACGGCGCTGCTCGATCCCGGCCCGGCGCTCGGGCTCGCGCCCATGGGCTTCGGGCAGAGCCCGCCGCTCCAGCCGGGCTTCGTCCCGGCCGCCCCCACGGCGCCCATCGATGCGGTCGCGGTCGAGCCGGCGCCGCCGCCGCCGGCCGCGGTGGCGCTGCGGGACACGGTCGAGGAGGAGGACGAGACCATCCCCTTGCCGGTCGCCCGCCCGCCCGGCCTCCGGCCGCAGACCGTCCCCGGTCCGGCCCGCATGGGGGGACGGCGCCTCGCGCGGCTCGAGGTGGCGCCTCCGGTCGCCCCGCCCGACAACCGCACCTTCTTCGAGAAGCTGTTCGGCGCCTCGCCCCAGCCGCCCGGGCCCGCACTGGCCTATGCGCCGCCGGACGGCGGCCTGTTCGGCGGCGCCTTCACGGCCAGCCCCTCGCGCGGCACAGGGACCGCCACCGCGGTCTACGACATCGCGTCCCACACCGTCACCATGCCGGACGGGGCACGGCTCGAGGCCCATTCGGGCCTCGGCGACCTGCTGGACGACCCGCGCCACGTGGCGCAGCGCAACCGCGGCGCCACCCCGCCCCACGTCTACGACCTCGAGCCGCGCGCGGAGCTCTTCCACGGCGTGCGGGCGCTGCGCCTCAACCCCGTCGGGGGCGGCGGCGTGTTCGGCCGCACGGGCCTGCTCGCCCACTCCTACATGCTCGGCCCGAACGGCCAGTCGAACGGATGCGTCTCGTTCAGGGACTACGACCGGTTCCTGCAGGCGTACCTGAAGGGCGACGTCAAGCGCCTGCGGGTGGTAGGCGGCTGAAGGAGGGGCAGAGGCACGACCCCGTCCGGATATAGTCCCTTCTCCCGCCCGCGGGAGAAGGTGCCC
>CAXUMV010000348.1:0-4028 GCA_964252065.1 uncultured Lichenihabitans sp. | reverse complement strand
CAGTCGATGTGGATATGCAGCTGGTCCTGGCTGCGGGTCAGGCGCGAGTTGACCGCAAGGCCGAGGTCGTCCGTGCCGAGCGGGCGCTTGAGCTCCTCCTGCACGAAGTGCCGCGCCGCCCAGGCGTCGGCGAAGTAGGCCGGCCCGTCGGGACGCCGCAGCCCGGGATCCTCGATGCCGACGACCCGGGCCGTCGGCATGGTCACGACATGGGTCTGGCGGAACGGGGCGCGCAGCACCGCAAAGCCGCCGTCGAGATCGACCTGCAGGCACGGGAAGGGCGACCCCGTCGTCCGCTGGTTCAGCGTGCAGGTCTGCACCACGCGCCACAGCGTGCCGCGCGGCAGGTCGACGGCCGCGAGCGGCGTCGACAGGAGAGCCCCGATCGACGCCGTCAGCGCCGCATAACGAACCATGCGGGATCGCATCAACCGCTGCCGAGGAGGATGTCGCATTGACCTCTTACGCCGCAGAATCGAACAGGCTGCGTCACCGCACGATAATCCAGCTGCCGACTCTACGCGAGGTTAACTGGTCAGAGATTCGGCATCGCACGATGCATAAATTGATCAAACAGCGGCACCGTAAAGTCAATTACGCCGTGTCTCGGACTATATATCATGCCTTTTCGGATCAGACCATCGCGAACCGGTCCGAAAGAGTTCGTGCTTCGCCCAAGAATACGCGCCACATCCCCGCTCTTGTAATTGCCGCTGCCGATCTCCGCCATGGCTCGCAAGTAGCGCTGCTCCGCATCGGTAACCCGATTGAGCCGAACGCGAAAGAAGCTCTCGTCCAGTCGCCTTGTTGCCTCGACCGTCGCCGCGACGACATCGCCCCTCGTGATCTCGGGACCTCGTGCAAGGTCCCAGATGGCCGAGCCCCACTCCTGAATGAAGTAGGGATAGCCCTGCGTCTGGCTGACCACCTCCTCGATCGCTTCGCCGGTGAAGTGGACGCCGAGCTTCTCGGCCGGCTCGGCCAGAGCATCTCGTGCATCGGGTCCTAACAGCGCCCCGATCGTCGGATAACGGAACAGACGCTCCGCATAGGACTTGGCATCGCCCGAAAGGCCCGGCAGCGAAGGCAGGCCAGCCCCCATGATGGCGATAGGCAATTGTTTCTGCGCAATCCGGTGGGCCGCGACGATCAAGGCACTGAGATCCTGGTTTCCCAGGTACTGGATTTCGTCGATCAGCACCGCCACGCCGCGTCCGGCATCGCGCGCCGCCTCCCCGACGCTCTCGAGAAGGTCAGGAAGGTCTCGCTCGAGAGAACCACTATCGGCCGCACCGAGCTCAGGATCGAATTTCAAGCCGACATCGGTGCCCGCAACGTTGGTCGAAAGCTGGAAGCTTCTGAGGACACGCAAGCTTCGGTCGATGAGATCGCGTCCTTTGGCCTTGACGCTCAGCTTGAGAAGGGCCTGCCGGATGCTGGGAATGATGAGCGGTGCCAAGCCGCTTCCTTCGGGCGCCTCGATCAGGTTTGCGACATAGCCGGCCGAAATAGCTTGTTCCTCAATCAGGTTCAGCAAAACCGTCTTGCCGACACCACGCAAGCCCGTCAACAGAATGCCGCGCGCGGATCGGCCCGCTATGATACGAGCCAGCGCGACCCGACAACTGTCCAGGATGTCGTCGCGACCGGCAAGCTCGGGCGGTCTGGTCCCGGCACCTGGCGCATACGGATTGGTCGTCGAATCCATCACATTCCATGCTATACATAGCTATTAATAGGTATGACTTGTTATAAGCCAGGGTCGGCCGAAGCAAGGCTGATCCTCGAAATTCGGGTGTAACGATCCGCGACCATGTCGACGACCATACCTCCCCCCTTCGACCGGTTCCGCCGCATCGTCGTCAAGGTCGGCTCCTCGCTGCTGGTCGATCGGCAGGCCGGTGAGCCGAAGCGGGCGTGGCTGGACGCGCTGGCGGACGATCTCGCGGCGCTGCATGCGGCGGGGGTCGAGGTCCTGGTGGTGTCCTCGGGCGCCATCGCGCTCGGGCGCACGGTGCTCCGGTTCCCGGCCGGCGTCCTGCGCCTCGAGGACAGCCAGGCGGCCGCCGCGGTCGGCCAGATCGCCCTCAGCCGGCTCTGGGCGGAGGCGCTGGGCTCGCGCGGCATCACGGCCGGCCAGGTGCTCGTCACGCTGGGCGACACCGAGGAGCGGCGGCGCTACCTCAACGCGCGCGAGACCCTCGGCCGGCTGCTCGGTCTCAAGGCCGTGCCGGTCATCAACGAGAACGACACGGTCGCGACGAGCGAGATCCGCTACGGGGACAACGACCGCCTCGCGGCGCGGATCGCCACCATGGCGAGCGCGGATCTTCTCGTGCTGCTGTCCGACATCGACGGGCTCTACACAGCCCCCCCGCACCTCGATCCCTCCGCCACGCTGGTCCTGGTCGTGCCGCGCATCGATGCGGCGATCGAGGCGATGGCGGGCGGGGCGGCCTCGGAGCTTTCGCGCGGGGGCATGCGGACCAAGATCGAGGCCGGCCGCATCGCAACCGCGGGCGGCACCCACATGGTGATCGCCAACGGGCGGGTGGAACACCCGGTGCGGCGCATCCGGGAGGGCAGCCGGTGCACCTGGTTCCTGACCGGACAGACCCCGCTCGGGGCCCGCAAGATCTGGATCGCGGGGGCGCTCGAGCCGCACGGGGCGCTCACGGTCGACGAGGGCGCCGCCGGCGCGCTGCGCGGGGGCGCCAGCCTGCTGCCGGCCGGGGTCACGGGCGTCGGCGGGCGGTTCGCGCGCGGCGACTGCGTGCGCATCCTCGATGCCCGAGGCGCGGAGATCGGGCGCGGCCTCGTGGCCTACGACACCGACCACGCGACGCGGCTGATGGGCCGCAACTCCCGCGACATCGCCCAAGTGCTCGGCCAGGCCGGACGCGCCGCCATGATCCATCGCGACGACATGGTACTGCACGGCGACTGAGACCACGGTGTCCGTGTCGTCATCGCGAGCGCAGCGACGCGATCCATGGTGGGGCGTCCCCCCTGGCCTGGATCGCCACGGCGCTGACGCGCCTCGGATGACGGACCCGCGAGCCCCGCAAGGGCTGTTTTCATTGCAAAAACCGGCATGCGACCGGCTTTCACTTAGCTACGAATCGGCAAGCGAAATCCGGGCTGGAAAAATTAAGATTTCGCCATCGCTTTCAGCGGGATGGCCAAATTGCCACGGCGCCGCGGAAAGCCGAAAAAAGCGCTTGTGTTCCGCGCCGCTTTTCCCTATTTCTCCGCTTGCCCAATTTCGCACGTGCCTGTGGTCGTGTGTCGGTTGGCGGGGTCCGGACAAGAGGCCGGTTAACCGTCAGAATAACCCGACAGCCGGAGGCGAACCGGCGAACCCCGCCAAACGGGGGACGCGACTTAAAGCAACGACGGACCGGGCTTTTTCGTCTCTGTGAGTCCCTCCAAAGGCTCACTACGAAGAGGCTTGTCTTTCTTGCCGGGTGTGCGGATCGGGATTCTCCCGTGTCCAATCGATGGCTATCCGAATTCGTGACGGCTCATCCCGTCGCGAAGACGCATGGCCAACGGCGCAGCATCTGATCGGTCGTCGCAAGGCGCCCCGGGCTCACCGGGGCGCAAGGCGGCGTATCGATCGCGGTTGGCTCAGCTGAACCCGACGGGTCGCGTCTCCATCGCGCGTCCGGGGCGAAGCCGTGTCGCCGGTCCCCTCTCGAAATCGTTCCGGCTGCGGGTCGCCCCGCACCAGATGGGATGCCGCCATGACCGACCGTATCATCGACTTCCTCCGCCGCCGCCGTGAAGAGGGCCCGTGCCTCGTCGTCGACCTCGACGTCGTGCGCGACAACTACGCTTCCTTCGCCCGGGCCCTGCCCGACACGCGTGTCTTCTACGCCGTCAAGGCCAATCCGGCCCCCGAGGTGCTTGACCTCCTGGCCCGGCTCGGCTCCTGCTTCGACACGGCCTCCGTGGTCGAGATCGAGCAGGCGCTCGCGACCGGCGCCTCGCCCGACCGCATCTCGTTCGGCAACACCATCAAGAAG
>CAXUMV010000347.1:0-4064 GCA_964252065.1 uncultured Lichenihabitans sp. | reverse complement strand
GCACCGTCGAGGTCGAGGCGTTCTGCTCGTGGTCGGCGTGCAGGATGAAGATCTTGTCGAGCGCCCGCGCCAGGACTGGGTTGATCTTGTACTCCTCGCACGGCACCGCAAAGCACATGCGTAGAAAGTTTGACGTATAGTCGAGGTCGTTCTTGGGATACACGAACGGCTGGCCGATCGTATACTTGTAGGCCATGGCGGCCAGGGTCGGCATCTTGGCGATCATGCGCATGGAGGCGATCATGCGCTGGGTCGGGTCGGAGATGTCGGTCGAGTCGTGATAGAAGGCCGACAGCGCGCCGACGCTCGCCACCATGATGGCCATCGGGTGGGCGTCGCGCCGGAACCCCTGGAAGAAGCGCGCCATCTGCTCGTGCACCATGGTGTGGCGCGTGACCCGATAATCGAAATCCGCCTTCTGGACCTTGGTGGGCAGCTCCCCGTAGAGAAGCAGGTAGCAGGTCTCGAGGAAGTCGCCGTGCTCGGCCAGCTGCTCGATCGGGAAGCCCCGGTAGAGCAGGATGCCTTCGTCGCCGTCGATATAGGTGATCTTGGACTCGCAGCTCGCCGTGGAGGTGAAGCCGGGGTCGTAGGTGAACATCCCCGTCTGCCCGTAGAGCTTGGCGATGTCGAGGACCTGCGGGCCGATCGTGCCGCTCTTTAGGGGCAGTTCGAGGGACTTGTCGTCGACGATGATGGTGCCTGGATTGGATGACATGAGGGGCCCCGCCGAATGGACAAAAACGCCGTCGATCGTCCCGCCTTCGTCACGGCAATCGGGCTCTTGTGCGCTGCGCGGGAAGCTAATGGATCGCCGCATCCCGTCAAGGCGCAGCCCACCACCGACTTGAGGGCATCGTCCGTCAATCACGCGGCGGGCGCGAGGGCGTCGTCGAGGCGCGCGAGGCTCTCGTCCTGCCCGAGCGCCTCGAGCACGTCGAAGATGCCCGGCGAGGTGGTGCGGCCCGTGAGCGCCGCGCGGAGTGGCTGGGCCACCTGGCCGAGCTTGGTGCCGGTCTCCTCCGCATAAGCGCGCACGACGGCCTCGGTCGAGGCCGCGGTCCAGACCCCGAGCTCCTGCAGGCCGGGCCGCAGCGCCGCAAGGTGGGCCCGGCCGCCGCCGGCGAGCACCTCGGCCGCCTTGGCATCGAGGGCGAGCGGCCGGTCGTCGGACAGGAAGCGGGCGCCGTCGAGGAGCTCGACGAAGGTCTTGGCGCGCTCTTTGAGGCCCGGCAGAACGGCCAGCAGCTTCGCCCGGAACGCGGGGTCGAGCTTGGCGCGCAGCGGCTCGCTGCCGGCGAGGAACGGCAGGGCGTCGATGAACTGCTGCTCGAGCGGGGCGCCCTCGGCGGCCCGCAGGTACTGGCCGTTGAGGCTCGTCAGCTTGGCGAGGTCGAAGCGGGCCGGCGACCGCCCGATGCCCTCGAGCGAGAACGCCTCGATCATCTCGGCGGTCGAGAAGGTCTCGCGGTCGCCCTGGCTCCAGCCGAGGCGCACGAGGTAGTTGCGCACCGCGGCCGGCAGAAAGCCCATCGCCCGGTAGGCGTCCACCCCGAGCGCGCCGTGGCGCTTGGACAGCTTGGCCCCGTCCGGGCCGTGGATCATCGGGATATGTGCCATGGCGGGCACCGGCCAGCCGAGCGCCTCGTAGATCTGGGTCTGGCGCGCCGCGTTGGTCAGATGGTCGTCGCCGCGGATGATCTGGGTCACCCCCATGTCGTGGTCGTCGACCACCACCGCCAGCATGTAGGTGGGCGTGCCGTCCGAGCGCAGCAGCACGAGGTCGTCGAGCTCCGTGTTCGACCAGGTGACGGTGCCCTGCACCTTGTCGGCGATGGTCGTCTGCCCCTGCTGCGGCGCCTTGAGGCGGATCGCGGGCCGGGCGCCCGCCGGGGCCTCGGCCGGGTCGCGGTCGCGCCAGCGCCCGTCGTAGCGCGGCGGGCGGCCTTCGGCGCGCGCCGTCTCGCGCATCGCCTCGAGCTCGGCCGCGGTCGCATAGCATCGGTAGGCGCGGCCCTCGGCGAGCAGCTGCTCGACGGCCTCGCGGTGCCGGTCGGCCCGGTGGGACTGGTAGATGACATCCCCGTGCCAGTCGAGGCCCAGCCAGCCGAGCCCGTCGATGATGGCCGCGATGGCGGCCTCGGTCGAGCGCTCGCGGTCGGTGTCCTCGATGCGCAGCAGCATCGTGCCGCCGGTCTTCTGCGCGTAGAGCCAGTTGAACAGCGCCGTCCGCGCCCCGCCAATGTGCAGGAAGCCCGTGGGGGAGGGGGCGAAGCGGGTGACGACGGCGTCGGACATCGAGGGGGCCTTGCACGCGGGGGGAGAGCGCGGGGGATTGTGGCGATCGGGGCCCGGCGGGGGCTGCCCGAGCGGGGCGGCCCCGTCTATCATGGTGCGCCACGCGCACAAAGGCGGCATCCCGCCATGGGGCCAGCGCCTCCACGATCCTCATTTGCCGGTGCGCGCGCCCTGCGCGCCGCCCGCGCGGCCGCGTCCGTCCCGCGTCTCGACCTCGCCCGGCTCTATGCCGAGGCCTTCGAGCTCGAATGGGACCGCCGGCGCCTGTTCCTGTGGCTGCCGGTGCTGGCGGGGGTGGGCGTGCTCCTCTACGTCTCGGCCGACCGCGAGCCGGTGGTCTGGCTGCCGGCGCTGATCGCGGGCGCCGCCGCCGCCCTGGCGGGGTGGCTGCGGCACAACCGGGCCGCCCTCATGGCGCTGACCGGCCTCGCGGCGGTCGCCGGCGGGTTCCTGGCGGCCGAGGTCCGGGCCGCGCGGGTCGGCGGGCCGGGGCTGGACCGGGTCCGCATCGCCCGCCTCACCGGCGTCGTGGAGGAGGTCGACCAGCGCCGGACCGGCAGCCGCTTCGTGCTGCGGGTGACGGCCGCGGACGGCATCGAGCCCGCCCGGCGCCCGGCCCGCGTGCGGCTCACGACCCGCCGCGACGATCCCCTCGAGGCGGGCCAGGCGGTGGCGCTCACGGCCCGCCTGCTGCCGCCCGCCACCGCGGCGCTGCCGGGCGGCTACGATTTCGCCCGCGACGCCTACTTCGCCGGGTTCGGGGCCGTGGGCACGGCACTCGGCCGCATCCGGCCCGATCCGGCCGGCGCCGCGCCCGGCTGGCGCGAGGCCGCCTTCCATGCCGTCGACCGCGCCCGCAACGCGCTGGCGAGCCGCGTCGACGGGCTGCTGGGCGGCGACATCGGGGCGATCGGCGCCGCCATGGTGACCGGCAAGCGCGACCGCCTGTCCGACGACGGACGCGAGATCATCCGGCAGGCCGGCATCTTCCACATCATCACGATCGCGGGCGTCCAGATGACGCTGGTGGCGGGGCTGCTGTTCGGCCTGACCCGCCGGGCCCTCGCGCTCAGCCCCGCCCTGGCGCTGCACCGCCCGATCAAGAAATGGGCCGCGCTGGCCGCCATCGCGGGCGCCATCCTCTACGACATCCTCACGGGTTCGCGCATCGGCACGCAGCGGGCCCTCTTCATGACCCTGATCATGCTCGGTGCCGTGCTGGTCGACCGGCGCGGCTTCACGATGCGCAATCTCGCCCTCAGCGCACTCGTCGTCGTCCTGGCCGAACCCGAGGCGATCCTGGGGGCGAGCTTCCAGCTGTCCTTCGCCGCGGTCGCGGCGCTCGTCGCCGTCTACGAGGCGCGCATGCGGCGCCGGGAGGAGGCGCCCGAGGACGACGACCGGCGGCGGGCCGGACACCGGGAGGCCGGCCTCTGGGGCTGGCCGGCGCGCGCCCTCCGGCACGTCGCCGGCCTCCTGGTGGCGACGATCTGCGCCACGGCCGCGACCGCCTCCTTCATGGCGGCCGACTTCCACGAGCTCAGCCCGTATGTGCTGGTGGGCAACCCGGTGACGCTCGCCATCATCGAGTTCTTCGCCGTGCCCGGCGCGCTGATCGGCAGCCTGCTCTATCCGCTCGGGCTCGACGGCTTCGTCTGGAGCTGGGTGGGGCTCGGCATCCGCATCGTGCTGTGGCTGGCGCGGCTGATCGGCGGCGCGCCGGCCGCGACCGTGAACCTGCCCGCCTTCGCGCCCTGGGCGCTGCC
>CAXUMV010000346.1:0-4072 GCA_964252065.1 uncultured Lichenihabitans sp. | reverse complement strand
CCGGATCGCGTCGACGAGGTTGTCGAGCGACAGGAGCGTGCGGCGGTTGTCGATGTCGCCCAGCGGCAGCGGGACCGGCCACCGCGCGACCCGCGTCAGGCTCGCGAGGTTGCCCGTCTGGCCCGGTCCGCAGACGAGCGGCGGGCGCAGCACGACGAGGCGCGTCGCGAGGCCGGCCGCGCGGGCGGCGAGGTCCTCCTCGGCGCGCAGCTTGGAGACCGCGTAGGGCGTCTCGGGCCGGGGCGGCGAGGCGTCGTCGAATGGCCGGCCCGCAGCGTTCGCGACGCCCAGCACCGTCACGCTGCTGAGATGCACGAAGCGGCGCACCCCGTGCCGTGCCGCCGCGTCGAAAAGCGCGAGCGACGCCGTCCGGTTCACGCGGTCGAACAGGTCGCGCTGGTGGAGCGCCCGCTCCGGCGCGACATGGACATGCGCGGCCAAGTGAACGACGTCGCGCACGCCGTCGAGCGCCGCGTCCCAGTCGGTGTCCGGCCCGATATCGCCGACCGTGACCACGCGGACGTCGCCCGGCACGGCGAGCGGACCGTCGCGGCGCAGCGCGAGCGTCAGCGCCCGCCCGCCCCGCGCGAAGGTGCCGACGAGGCGCCGGCCGACGAAGCCGGTCGCGCCGGTGACGAGGATCCGGTTCGGCTCCATCGCGCCGGCTTAGCGGGGGATGGAGGATGGCGCCAGTTCGGGTACGGGCCGGACCGGATTACTGAAGCTTGGTTATGGGGTGCGTGACTTCAGCTTACGCGGGGAACCCTCTCACAATGGGAGAGGGCAGGGTGAGGGGTTACGGATCTATCCGGAGAAGGCGCTTCCCCCTCACCCGCCGCTTCGCGGCGACCTCTCCCCACCGGGGAGAGGTGACCCGCGCTCTTCGCTCAATCGAATGAGCTTGTTATAAGCTGCGGGAATGAGCCTGTTCGAACTCTACGCCCTGATCGGCGGCCCGGCCCTGGTTTTCCTGTTCGCCGGGTTCCTGATCTACCTCGACACACCCCCACACGGCCCGGCGAAATAGCCCCGGCTTGATCCCGCGGGGCGCGTTGGCCTAAACGCGGGGTTCGCGACGGGCCGGTCCGGCCGGCCGCCCTCTCGGACGAGCCGGATGGTCGAAGCGTTCGCCGCACCCGTGGCGACAGCGTGTCCCAGCGTCGACGACCTCGCGGCGCGGTTCGCCGACCGGTCGGCGCGCGTCGGGATCGTCGGGCTCGGCTATGTGGGCCTGCCGCTCGCGGTCGCGATCTGCGCGAGCGGCCTCACGGTGCTCGGCTTCGACACGGACCCCGCGAAGATCGAGGCGCTGGCCGCCGGGCGCTCCTACATCCGGCACGTCACGCCGCAGACAGTGGCGGGTCTCGTGGCCGAGCGCCGCTTCGAGCCGACGGCCGCGTTCGACCGGCTGGGGGAGGCCGACGCGATCCTCGTCTGCGTGCCGACGCCGCTCGACCGCCACCGCGACCCGGACCTCTCCTACGTGGTGCGCACGACACGGACGATCGCCGCGCATCTGCGGCCCGGCCAGCTCGTCGTGCTCGAATCGACGAGCTGGCCCGGCACCACGACGGAGGTCATGCGGCCGATCCTGGAGGCGGGCGGCCTGCGCTCCGGCATCGACTTCTTCCTCGCCTACTCGCCCGAGCGCGAGGACCCCGGCAATCCAAGGTTCTCGACCTCCGTCATCCCCAAGGTCGTGGGCGGGGACGGGGCGGAGGCCTCGCGCCTCGCGGGGGCGCTCTACGGGGCGTTCGTGGCGAGCGTCGTGCCGGTCTCCTCGCCCGCGACCGCCGAGGCCGTGAAGCTGACCGAGAACATCTTCCGCGCCGTCAACATCGCGCTCGTGAACGAGCTCAAGGTGGTCTACGGCGCCATGGGCATCGACATCTGGGAGGTGATCGAGGCGGCGCGGACCAAGCCGTTCGGGTTCATGCCGTTCTATCCGGGGCCGGGGCTTGGGGGGCACTGCGTGCCTATCGACCCCTTCTACCTCGCCTGGAAGGCGCGCGAGTTCGAGACGCCGACCCGCTTCATCGAGCTTGCGGGCGAGATCAACACCGCGATGCCTCATCTTGTGATCGACCGCCTGGCCCGGGCGCTCGATGAGCACGCCGGGCGGGGCCTCAAGGGCGCCCGCATCCTGGTCGTCGGCCTCGCCTACAAGAAGAACATCGAGGACACGCGCGAGAGCCCCTCCTTCCGCCTCATGGCGCTCCTGGAGGCGCGGGGCGCCACGGCCGACTACCACGACCCCCATGTCCCGGCCGTGCCGCCCACGCGCGAGCACGCCGCCTTCACGGGCCGGCCCTCCCGGCCGCTCGATCCCCGCACGGTCGCCGGCTACGATGCGGTGCTGATCGCCACCGACCACGACGCGGTCGACTACCAGGCCCTCGCGGAGGCGGCCCGCCTGATCGTCGATACCCGCAACGTCTGCGCCCGCAAGGGCGTCGCAGGAGGCGTGGTGGTCAAGGCGTGAGGCGGCGCGGGGTTTGGAGGGGTGCGGGGTGAAGATCGCGACCTTCAACGTCAACGACATTAACAAGCGCCTGCCGAACCTGCTCGCCTGGCTGGAAGAGTCCAAGCCCGCGATCGTCTGCCTGCAGGAGATCAAGTGCACGGACGCCCGCTTTCCCCGGGCGGCCCTCGAAGCCGCGGGCTACGGGGCGATCTCGGCCGGGCAGGGGCCTCATCACGGGGTCGCGCTTCTCGCGCGGGAGACCGATCCGATCTGCACGTGCCGCGGCCTGCCCGGGGATGCGGCCGACCACGAGGCGCGCTATCTTGAGGCTGCGGTGCACGGCATCGTGGTGGGCTGCCTCTACCTGCCCAACGGCAATCCGCAGCCGGGGCCGAAGTTCGCCTACAAGCTCGCCTGGTTCGAGCGCCTGATCGCGCATGCGGCCGATCTGACGCGGGCCGGGGTGCCGGCGATCCTGGCCGGGGACTTCAATGTCGTGCCGACCGACGGGGACATCTACGACATGCGGTCCTGGCGAAGGAACGCCCTCGTGCAGCCGGAGCCGCGCCGCGCCTTTGCGCGGCTGCTCGCCCAGGGCTGGACGGACGCCCTCGGCGACATGCATCCCGACGAGCCGGCCTACACGTTCTGGGCCTATCTGCGGAACGCCTGGCCGCGGGATGCGGGGCTGCGCCTCGACCACCTCCTGGTCGGCCGGGCGCTGGTCGAGGACCTCGTCGATGCCGGCGTCGACCGGGCGGTGCGCGGCCGCCCGAACGCGAGCGACCACGCCCCGGCCTGGATCGAGCTCGCGAGGGCACCGGCGGGCGCCTGACCGCGTCAACGCCGCGCGAGGGCGATGATCCACTCGGCGGTCGTGTCCAGGAGCTCGCCCAGGATCTCGGGGTCGCGCCGCCCGGTGCCGGCGGGCACGTGGAAGGCGTGGTCGGCCCCCTCGGCGAGCGCCAGGGTGGCGCGCTCGCCGAGCCGGTCGAGCACCGGCCGCAGCAGGGTCATCTCGGCCAGCGCGTCGCGCGAGCCCTGCACGAACAGCATCGGGATGCGGACGCCTGACAGATGCTCGGCCCGGCTGTCCGCCGGCTTGCCGGCCGGGTGCAGCGGAAAGGCGAAGAACACGAGCCCGCGCGCCCCCTCGAGGGGCGCAAGCGCCTGCGCCTGCGAGGTCATGCGCCCGCCGAACGAGCGCCCGCCGGCGAACAGCGGCAGAGGGCCGGCTCGCCGGCGCGCCTCGGCGAAGGCGGCGCGCACCGCCCCGTGCGCCACAGCCGGCGGGTCGGGACGCCGCGCGCCGCGTTCCATGCCGGGGAACTGGAACCGCAGCGTCGCGACCCCGCGCGCCAGGAGCCCTTCGGCCAGCGCCGTCATCGACCGATGGGCCATGCCGGCCCCGGCCCCATGGGCGAGCACGAGGCAGGCCTGCGCCTCCGCCGACCCGAGCCAGAGCCCCGAGACCCTCGCTCCCGCTTCGAGCGCGATCGTCACATCCTGCTCGTCCACGCGCGGCTCTCCTCCGCCCCGACGATCCCCCCAGCTCACCCCGATGGTGCACCGCCGGCGCGCCGGCGCGCAACAGGCCGGCGCCGCATC
>CAXUMV010000345.1:0-4093 GCA_964252065.1 uncultured Lichenihabitans sp. | reverse complement strand
GGCGGCCGGGCTCGACGGCTCCCTCGCCAAGGCCTACGAGCGCAAGCAGGGCGTGCTGGCCTACTACTGGGCGCCGACCTCGCTGCTCGGCAAGTACAAGATGACGAGGCTCGACGCGGGCGTGCCCAACGACATAAGCGAGTGGAAGCGGTGCAACACCGTGGCCGACTGCGCCGACCCGAAGCCGAACGCCTGGCCCGTGGACCATGTCTTCACGCTGATGACCAAGAAGTTCGCGGACCGGGCAGGCCCCGAGGTCATCGGCTACCTGAAGGTCCGGGCCTGGTCCAACGACACCGTGCAGGGACTGATGGCCTGGATGACCGACAACCAGGCGACGGGCGAGGACGGCGCCAAGTATTTCCTCAAGAACAACGAGGCGATCTGGACCAAGTGGGTGTCGGCCGACGTGGCCCAGAAGGTGAAGTCGGCTCTCTGAACAAGATCGGGGCGGCGCCGTCCGGGTGCCGCCCCGCTCGCCGGACATAGCTTTACTCCGATCCGTCCTCTCCCGCCGCATCGGAGACAGAGATGAATTGGTTTTCGACCTTCCCCCATATGAGCGACGCCTCGCTGACGAGCTTCAAGAAGTCCATCGACGAGGGGTTCCGCCAGTTCACGCGCCAGTATGGGGATGGCATCGAAGCGGTCTTCGCGCCGCTCCAGGTGTTCCTGATCTGGGCCGAGAAGCTGATGATCGGCACGCCGTGGCCGATCATCATCGCCGCCATCGTCGCGGTCGCCTGGCTGGCGAGCCGGAACGTCAGGGTCGTGATCGGGGCCGTCGTGACCCTGCTCCTGATCGGCTACTTCGGCATGTGGGAAGACACGATGCGCACGATCTCCATGATCCTCGTGTGCACCCTGCTGTCGATCGTCATCGGGATCCCGATCGGGATCCTCATGGCCCGCTCGCGCCACGTGCAAGGCTTCGTCAACCCGATCCTCGACGTCATGCAGACCATGCCGAGCTTCGTCTACCTGATCCCCGTCGTGATGCTGCTCGGCATCGGCAAGGTCCCCGGCTTGATCGCCGTCGTGGTCTACGCCCTCCCGCCGATGATCCGGTTGACGAACCTGGGCATTCGCCTCGTCGACCAGGACGTGCTGGAAGCGGCGGACGCGTTCGGCTCCTCGGAGTGGCAGAAGCTCAAGAACGTGCAGCTGCCGCTGGCGATGCCCACCATCATGGCCGGCATCAACCAGACCATCATGATGGCGCTCGCGATGGTCGTGATCGCGTCCATGATCGGCGTCCAGGGGCTGGGCCAGCCGGTGCTCAAGGCCATCGCCAACCAGTACTTCACGCTCGGCATCTTCAACGGGCTCGCGATCGTCGGCATCGCCATCATCTTCGATCGCGTCAGCCAGAGCTTCGGCCTGCGGCTGCAGAAGCACCGGGAAGCGGGCCATGGCTGAGCGCGGCAACCTCGGCATCGAGATCCGGCACCTCTACAAGGTCTTCGGCAAGGACGGGGCGAGCTACATCCAGGCCATCGACGACGGGCTGTCCAAGACCGAGCTGATGGATCGTCACCGCCATGTCCTGGGCCTGAAGGACATCAACCTGCGCATGCCGGCCGGCTGCATTCAGGTCATCATGGGCCTGTCGGGCTCCGGCAAGTCGACGCTGATCCGTCACATCAACCGGCTGATCGATCCGACCGCCGGCGAGGTGCTGGTCGACGGGGTCGACGTCGTCAGGATGAGCAGGGCCGAGCTGCAGGAGTTCCGCCGCCACCAGACCGCGATGGTGTTCCAGAAGTTCGCCCTCCTGCCGCATCGGACGGTGCTGGAGAACACGGTCTACGGCCTGGAGGTGCAGAACGTGCCCCGCGCTAAAAGGGTCGGCATCGCGATGCGATGGATCGAGCGCGTCGGCCTCAAGGGCTTCGAGCAGCGCTACCCCAAGCAGCTGTCGGGCGGCATGCAGCAGCGCGTCGGCCTCGCGCGGGCCCTGGCCAACGACGCGCCGGTGCTCCTCATGGACGAGGCCTACTCGGCGCTGGATCCCCTCATCCGGATGGACATGCAGACCGTCCTGCTCGACCTGCAGAAGGAGATCAAGAAAACGATCGTCTTCATCACTCACGACCTCGACGAGGCCCTGAGGCTCGGCGACAGCATCGCCATCCTGCGCGACGGCGAGGTCATCCAGCAGGGAACCAGCCAGGACATCGTGCTCCGCCCCGCCGACGATTACGTTGCCAACTTCGTCAAGGAGGTCAATCGCGCGCGCGTCGTCCACGTGGACGCCATCATGACGCCGCTGGACGCCGGCTGCGCGGCCGGTACGGCGACGGTGCTGCAGGGCGCCACCCTCGAGGACGCCCTGCGGATCCTGACCAAGAGCGACGGCCAGGAGGTCACGGTCGTCGACCGACAGTCGAAGCCCGTGGGCCGGGTCGACCTCCGCGCGCTGGCGGACGCCCTCGTGTCGCCTCGCGGCCACGAGGGTTGACGGGCTCAAGGCACCTGCCGGAAGGGAACAACAGATGCATCTCTTGACGGTTTTCGCTCACCCTTTCAGAGACAAGTACCCGGCCGCCGTCATGGACGCCTTTCACGAGCCGTTCCACGAGGCCGGCCACTCCATCGATGTCCTGGATCTTCATGCCGAAGGCTTCGACCCTCGGTTCACGGTCGCGGACCACGACCATTTCTGGGGCGGACCGGTTCCGCCCGAGATCGATGCGATGCATCGCAGGGTCGAAAGCGCAGGTCGGCTCGCCTTCGTGTTTCCCGTCTACTGGTGGGGGATGCCGGCCTTGATGAAGGGATGGATCGAGCGCGTCTTCACGGGCGGCTGGGCCTACCAGTTCGGCAAAGGCGTCGAAGACCGGGGGCTGGCGCCCCCCACCTCGCTGCTCGGCAACGTCCCGACGGCCCTGATCGGCATCGGGGGATCGAGCCGGCGCACCTACGACAAGTATGGGTACGCCGAGGCCATGCGGACGCAGATCGATGTCGGGACCTTCGCCTACTGCGGGGTCACGGATGTCCAAAGCCACCTGATCGTCGATGTGGAAGGCGATCACAACGCCGCCAATCGTGAGGAAGGCCTGACGCAGGTCCGCGGACTGGCCAGGACCTTCTCGTCGTCGGCGCGCCTCGTCCGCAACGCGAAGGAGGATCACCTGCGGCGGCGAGGCTGACCGGTCGACGTCCACGCCCAAGATCACCTCTGTGACGAAGCGTCCGTGTGGGCGGCTGTCACAGGGCTGCATCGGTCCGGGTGCAGCATGCTTCGCCGATGGACACCTTCGATCTTTCCAAGGCCGTGCCGGTCACGCGGAGCCTCAGCCTCCGCGACCGCCGCCTCCTGCTCGTCGTTCCGAGCCTCGCCTTTGCGGCCGGCGTGGTCACGCTGTCGAGCGTCGTGCTGGCCGGTGAGCCGCGCGGCGTCCTCGATTGGGTGCTTGCCCTGCCTTTCACGGCCGTGCTGGCGTGGGAGTGCTGCGTCGTGTGGCAGCTGGTGCTCGGCTTCTACGCCTGGGCGGCCGGGCCGCGCTCGCAGTCGGCCATCGAGCAGGATTTTGCGACGATCAGCCCGACACGGACGGGTCGCAGCCGCACCGCGATCCTGATCCCCATCTTCGACGAGGATGTCGACGACGTCTTCGCGCGCGTGGAGGTGATGTGGGCGTCCCTGTCGCGCCTGGGGGTGCCGGACGACATCGTCGTTCACGTGCTCAGCGACACGCGGACGCCCCATGTCGCGGCCGCGGAGGAGCGGCACGCCGCCTCGCTCCGTGCGGGCGCCATGCCGACGCTGCAGTACCGTCACCGCGCGATCAACCTGGGCCGCAAGGCGGGCAATGTGGGCGAGTTCCTCGAGCGTGCCGGACAGGACTACGATTTCGCGATCGTGCTCGATGCCGACAGCCTGATGACCGGCAGCGCGATGCGCCGCCTGATCCGGCTCATGGAACGGCACGCCACGGTCGCCCTGATCCAGACGGTCAGCTACGCCACGGGACGGGAGACCCTGTTCGCCCGCATCCAACAGTTCGCCGTCCGCCTCTACGCCCCTCTTGCGCTGCGCGGACTGGAGTTCTGGCAAGGCGGCGAGGGATCGTACTGGGGTCACAAC
>CAXUMV010000344.1:0-4101 GCA_964252065.1 uncultured Lichenihabitans sp. | reverse complement strand
CTGGTCATCGCCCACCGCCTCTCGACGGTGGTGAACGCCGACGAGATCCTGGTGCTCGACCACGGCCGCATCGTCGAGCGCGGCACCCACGCGCGCCTCCTCGCCGCGGACGGCGTCTATGCCGCCCTGTGGACCCGCCAGCGCGAGGCCGACGCGGCCCGCGCCGCCCTCAGGCGAGCGGAGGAGGAGGCGGAGCGGGTGCGAGGTGGGGCCGTGCCGGTGCGTGAGGCTGTGCCGGCGGAGTAGCGAAACGATGCGGGATGGATCGCTGAGTCAGCCGGCGTCGACCAATCGATGAAACTCGGCTCTCTTGTCTTCCCGCTCGTCCGCGGGCAACCACTCGCACATCTGCGGGAACACGACGCGCCAACGCCTGTGCTCGGCGTTGGACCAATCCGTCGCTCGCCCGGAGCGGAGCTGATCGAGAACGGCGTCAAGCCGCGGCCGGATCGTCTCGGCGGTCGGCAGCGCCGTTCTGCGGGCGGCCGGAGGTGCGAACATCTCAAGCTGTGACATGTCACGATACTGGCCGAGCGGACGGCGCTTCGGAAGGCTCGAAAATCGCCGACGGCCGTGTAATCACAGGAATTAATTTCCGCGTACCTAAGGTATTTGCCGCATGGCACTCACCCTGGCCGACGCCGTGTCCCGTTTCGGGAAGGACGTGAAGGCCGCGCTCAACGATCCGTCCGCGGTCGGCGAGCCTGAGGACCAACTGAGGACGCCGCTGGTCAACCTCGTCACCGATCTCAACGCGCTGATCGGGCCGAAGGCCAAGGGCGTGAACTTGGTCGGCGAAGTCCGGCTTCCGGATCTGATGACCCGGCCCGACTACGCCGTGACGCGCGACGGGCTTATCGGCTTCATCGAACTGAAGGCGCCCGGCAAGGGCGCCGACCCCTCCGCGTTTCCCGCAAAATCGGCGGATCGGGTGCAATGGGAGAAGCTGAAGGCGCTGCCGAACATCGTCTACTGCGACGGGAACGGCTTCACCCTCTGGCGGGACGGCAAACGCTTCGCCGCCGTGTCCATGAAGGGCGACGTGCGGACTGCCGGAAGCGCCCTCACGACCGGCCCCGAACTCCTCGACCTGTTCAGGAGCTTCTACGACTGGGACCCGATGCCGCCGGCCAAGCCGCCCCAGCTTGCCGAGACGGCGGCGCGCCTGTGCCGCCTGCTGCGCGAGCAGGTGGCCGAGCAGCTCAAGCGTGGAGAGCCGCGGCTGACGGGCCTCAAGGCCGATTGGGGCCAACTCCTCTTCCCGCATGCCGACGACGACGAGTTCGCGGACGGCTACGCCCAGGCCGTGACCTTCGGGCTGCTGATGGCGCGCGCCCGCGACATCGCGCTCGGCGACGACATCGCGCCCGCCGCCAAGGCGCTGCGCAAGACCAACACGCTGATCGGCTCGGCGCTGGCCCTGTTCACCGAGGAGCCGGACGAGGGTCACCCCCTCGCAACGTCGCTGCGCACCCTGACGCGGGTGCTCGGTACGGTGAACTGGCACGCGATCAGCAAGGACGATCCCGAGGCGTGGCTCTACTTCTACGAGCTGTTCCTGAAGGAGTACGACCCGGCCCTGCGCCGGCAGACAGGCTCGTACTACACGCCGCCGGAAGTCGTCTCGGCAATGGTCGGCATGGTCGATCAAGCGTTGAAGTCCCGGTTCGGCCTGCACCGGGGGCTCGCCGCCGACGCGATCACGCTCGCCGACCCCGCCGTCGGCACCGGCACCTTCCTGCTCGGCGTGCTGCGGCGGATCGCCGACACGGTGGAGGCCGATGAGGGCGCGGGCGCCCGCCCCGCGGCGATCGTGGGGGCGCTGAAGCGCCTCGTCGGGTTCGAGATGCAGTTCGGCCCCTTCGCGGTGGCGCAGTTGCGCCTCTTCGCCGAGATCGTGGACCTGACGACGCCGGACGGTGGCGGCAAGCCGCTCGCCGACGCCTCGCACCTGCGCCTCTACGTGGCCGACACGCTCGCCGACCCGGACGAGGAGACGACGTACATCTTCTCGACCCTCAAGGGTCTCGCCGAGTCCCGCCAAGCCGCCAACGCGATCAAGCGCCGGGAGGCGATCACCGTCGTCATCGGCAACCCGCCCTACAAGGAAAAGGCGAAGGGGCAGGGCGGCTGGGTCGAAGACCGCGGGAAGATGCTGCGGGCGCCGCTGGACGATTGGCAGCCGCCGATCGAATGGGGCGTCGGCGCTCACGTCAAGCACCTGCGCAACCTCTACGTCTATTTCTGGCGCTGGGCCGCCTGGAAGGTGTTCGGGGGCGATCCCTACCTCGGTGGCACCGGCAAGGACGATGCGAAGTGGACGGAGCGACGCGGGATCGTCTGCTTCATCACCGTCGCCGGTTTCCTGAACGGGCCGGGCTTCCAGAAGATGCGCGCCGACCTGCGCCGGGACGCCGACGAGGTCTTCGTCATCGACTGCTCGCCGGAGGGCCACCAGCCGGCGGTCGGCACGCGCGTCTTCCAGGGCGTGCAGCAGCCGGTCTGCATCGTAATGGCGCTGCGCCGCTCGGCAGACAGCGGCGGCAAGCCCGCCACGGTCCGCTTCCGCAGCCTTCCGGAGGGCGCCCGCGCGTTGAAGTTCCAGGACCTGATGGCGCTGCGCCTCGACGATGGCGCGTGGGTCGAAGCGTCCGCGGAGTGGCGCGCGCCCTTCCTCCCGGCCGGCGCCGCCGACTGGGTCGGCTACCCGGCGCTGGAGGACCTGTTCGACTACAACGGCTCCGGCGTGATGGCCGGCCGCACGTGGGTGATCGCGCCGGATGCTGAGTCGCTGCGCGAGCGGTGGAGACGATTGAGGGATGAAGCCGACTTGGCGACGAAGGAAGCGCTTTTCCATCCCCACGAAGGTGGTGATCGAACGGTCAAGAAGGCGGTCCGTGAAGTGCTTGCGGGATATCCGCATCCAGCTTCGTCGGTTGCCGCGGATAAGAGCGACGGGGTCGAGCCGATCCGCTACGCGTTCCGGTCCTTCGACCGCCAATGGATTTTGCCGGATAATCGCCTGATAAACCGTGCAAATCCTTGGATTTGGCAAACCGCATCCGACGAGCAGGTCTACCTGACGGTACTCATGGCGCACTCACCTACGTCAGGGCCTGCGCTTACTGTAGGTGGATCGATACCCGATCTCCATCATTACAAAGGATCGTTCGGTGGCCGGGTCTTTCCGCTATGGGCGGACGCCGCCGCGACCAGACCTAATATCTCCGCCGCTCTGCTGACCGAGCTGTCCGCCGCCTACGGCCGCACGGTGACGGGCGAGGACGTGTTCGCCTACGTCGCGGCCGTCGCCGCCTCGCCGGCCTACACGGAGCGGTTCCGGGCCAACCTGAAGCAGCCGGGTCTGCGCATCCCGGTCACGGCCGAGCGCGCCCTGTTCGACGCCGCCGTCGCGGTCGGCCGCGAGGTGGTCTGGCTGCACACGTTCGGCGAGCGGTTCGGAGAGGGGCGCCCACCCGGTCCGCCGCGGGTGGAGCGGGACGAGCCCACGATCCCGGCCGGCGGCGCGCTGCCCGCTACGCTGGCGCAGATGCCGCACGAACTGGACTACGACGCTGCTACCCGGCGACTGAAGATCGGCACCGGCTACGTCGCCAACGTCTCGCCGGAGGTCTGGGCCTATGAGGTCTCGGGCAAGCACGTGCTGCGCCAGTGGTGGAGCTACCGCCGCAAGGACCGCTCCAAGCCGCCGATGGGCGACAGGCGGCCCCCATCGAAGCTGAGCGAGATCCAGCCGACCGCGTGGCTCGCCGAATACACGACGGAACTGCTGGCGGTGCTGCGCGTCCTCACCCGCCTCGTGGCGCTGGAGCCGCGGCAGTCCGACTTGCTCGGCCGCATCGTGGAGGGTCCGACCATCGACAGCGACGCGCTACGGGCGGCGGGTTCGCTCAGCGATACCTCGGCCGAGGCGACCGACCAGGAGCCGATCACCATCGGGTGATTATTGACAAAAATCCTATATCATGCCAATCATCCCATCACGCGCTGCACGGCGCCGGGGCGTCGGTCGGTCAGCCGGCGTTGCGGGCATCGCCTGGGGCAGGGGCACCGAGCGGCGGGTTCACCCGCGAGCCGTGT
>CAXUMV010000343.1:0-4109 GCA_964252065.1 uncultured Lichenihabitans sp. | reverse complement strand
TGCTGGCCTGCGCCCGCATCGGGGCGGTGCACTCGGTGGTGTTCGGCGGCTTCTCGCCCGATGCGCTTGCCGGGCGCATCGAGGGCTGCGGCTCGAAGATCGTGATCACGGCCGACGAGGGCCGGCGGGGCGGCCGCGTGGTGCCGCTGAAGGCCAATGCGGACGAGGCCGCCGCGCGCTGCCCGAGCGTGCAGACGATGCTCGTGGTCAAGCGGACCGGCGGGGCCGTCGCGATGACCGAAGGCCGCGACGTGTGGTACGCGGAGGCGGCCGCCGGGGTCTCGGACGACTGCCCGGCCGAGCGCATGAACGCCGAGGACCCCCTGTTCATGCTCTACACCTCGGGCTCCACCGGCAAGCCCAAGGGGGTGCTGCATACGACGGGCGGCTATCTGGTCTACGCGTCGATGACGCACCAGTACGTGTTCGACATCAAGCCCGACGACGTCTTCTGGTGCACGGCCGATGTCGGCTGGGTGACGGGCCACTCCTACATCGTGTACGGGCCGCTCGCCAACGGCTGCACGACGGTGATGTTCGAGGGGGTGCCGAGCTATCCCAGCGTGTCGCGCTGCTGGGAGGTGGTCGACAAGCACAAGGTGACGATCTTCTACACCGCGCCGACCGCGCTGCGCGCCCTCATGGGGGCCGGCGACGCGCCGGTGACCCGGACCAGCCGAAGGTCCCTCCGGCTGCTCGGGTCGGTCGGCGAGCCGATCAACCCCCAGGCGTGGGAATGGTACCACCGGGTGGTCGGCGACAGCCGGCTGCCGATCGTCGACACCTGGTGGCAGACCGAGACGGGCGGCATCCTGATCACGCCGCTGCCCGGCGCGATCGCCCTCAAGCCGGGCTCGGCCACCAAGCCGTTCTTCGGCATCCGGCCCGAGGTCGTGGACGCCGACGGCCGGCCGCTCGAGGGCGCCTGCCAGGGCAACCTCGTCATCGCCGACAGCTGGCCGGGCCAGATGCGGACCGTGTACGGCGACCACAAGCGCTTCGAGGACACCTATTTTTCGACCTATGCGGGCAAGTACTTCACTGGCGACGGCTGCCGGCGGGACGCCGACGGCTACTACTGGATCACCGGCCGGGTCGACGACGTGATCAACGTCTCGGGCCATCGCATGGGGACCGCCGAGGTCGAAAGCGCGCTGGGCTCGCACGACGCCGTGTCGGAGGCGGCCGTGGTGGGCTTCCCGCACGACATCAAGGGACAGGGCATCTATGCCTACGTCACGCTGATGGGGGGACGGGACGCCTCCGAGGACCTACGCAAGAGCCTGGTCGCTCATGTGCGCAAGGAGATCGGCCCCTTCGCGACCCCGGACGTCATCCAGTTCGCGCCCGGCCTTCCCAAGACCCGGTCGGGCAAGATCATGCGCCGCATCCTGCGCAAGATCGCCGAGAACGAGCTCGGCAGCCTGGGCGACACCTCGACGCTGGCCGACCCCGCCATCGTGGACGAGCTCGTCGCGAACCGGCAGCCCGCGCGGGCGTAGCGGCCGGACGCGTTCGAGCGTTTCCTTCTCGCCGCGGCGGCTCTAGATTGAGCGGCCGTCTCGCCGAGGACCGATGCCCATGACGACCGCCACCCCGCCCCGCCCGGTGATGCTGGCGATCCTCGACGGGTTCGGGTTGCGGGCGGACAGGACGGACAATGCCGCGGCCCTCGCCCGCACCCCCACGCTGGACCGGCTGAGGGCGAGCGGCCCGACCGCGACGCTCAGCACCTCCGGGCTCGATGTCGGCCTGCCGGAAGGCCAGATGGGCAACTCCGAGGTCGGCCACCTCAACATCGGGGCGGGCCGGGTGGTGATGCAGGAGCTGCCGCGCATCACGCTCGCCGCGCGCGACGGCTCGCTCGCCGGCCTGCCGCCCCTGCGGCATCTCATCGAGCGCGTGCGGGCGAGCGGCGGCCGCTGCCATCTCATGGGGCTCGTGTCGCCCGGCGGGGTCCATTCGCACCAGGAGCACGGGCTGGCGCTGGCCCGCGTCCTGACCGCGGCCGGGCTGACGGTCGAGGTGCACGCCATCATGGACGGGCGCGACACCCCGCCCCGCTCCGGCGCGGACTTCCTGGCGGCCTTTCTCGCGGCGCTGCCGCCCGTCGCGGCCATCGCGACCGTGGTCGGGCGGTTCTACGCCATGGATCGCGACAACCGCTGGGAGCGGGTCGCCGGCGCCTACGGGCTGCTGGTGGACGGAGAGGGCGCCCATGCCACGGACCCGCAGGCGGTGCTGGCGCAGGCCTATGCGGCCGACATCGGCGACGAGTTCGTCCCCGCCACCGTGCTCGGCCCCTATGCCGGCATGGCGGACGGGGACGGCATCCTGTGCTTCAACTTCCGCGCCGACCGCGTCCGCGAGCTCCTGGACGCGCTGCTCCAGCCGGGCTTCGACGGTTTCGCGCGGCCGCGCGTCCCGCGCTTTGCCGCCGCGCTCGGCATGACGGCCTACAGCGCCGACCTCGCGCCGGTCATGGCCGTGCTGTTCGACCCCCAGAACCTCGACCGCGTGCTGGGGGAGGTGGTGGCCGAGGCGGGGCGCACCCAGCTGCGCACGGCCGAAAGCGAGAAATACCCGCACGTCACCTATTTCCTGAACGGGGGCCGGGAGGCGCCCTACCCCGGCGAGGAGCGGGTCCTGGTCCCCTCGCCCAAGGTCGCGACCTACGATCTCCAGCCCGAGATGTCGGCGCCGGAGCTGACCGAGAGGACCGTGGCCGCCATCGCGGGCGGACGGTTCGACCTCATCGTGCTCAACTTCGCCAACCCCGACATGGTCGGCCACACCGGCGACCTCGAGGCCGCCATCAAGGCCGTGGAGGCCGTGGATGCGGGGCTCGGGCGCATCGTCGCCGCCATCGAGCGGGCCGGCGGGGCCCTGCTGGTCATCGCCGACCACGGCAACTGCGAGCTCATGCGCGACCCCGTCACGGGCCAGCCGCACACCGCCCACACGACCAATCTGGTACCCGCGCTGTTGTTCGGCGTGCCGGGCGCCCGGCTGGAGCCGGGCCGGCTCGGCGACATCGCCCCGACGCTGCTCGACCTCATGGGGCTCCCCCGGCCGGCCCAGATGACCGGCCGCTCGCTGGTGGTCCGCCACGGCTGATCGCAAAGGCCCGCGTTCACGCATTGCAAGAAAACCAGGACGGCCCCATCTTTCCAACAGGGTCGTGGTGCGGTAGCACGCGGCCCGCGGTTCGCGCCGGGCCCGATCGGGAGCCCGCCGGGCCGGACTGCCTAACCGGGACCTCACGTGGCCAAGTTCAAGCACGATAATTTTTCCGAAAGGGCAACGACGGCCGCCGACGCCAAGAAGGCGCTGCTGGAGAAGTTCCGCGCGCGGCCCTCGGACGACGACCCCGAGATCGCGGCCCAGCGCGAAGCGCGTCGGCAGATCGTCGAGGCGCGCGAGGCCCGGCAGGCCGCCAAGGATGCCGAGAAACGCGAACGCGAGCGGATCGAGGCGGAAGCCCGCGCCGAGGCCGAGCGGATCGAGGCCGAGGCCCGCGCCGCGGCGGAAGCCGCCGCCGAGGCCGAGCGTCTCGAGCTCGAGCGGACCCGCGAGGCCGAGAAGGCCGCCGAAGAAGCGGCCCGGCTGGAACGCGCCGCCCGCATCCTCACCGACGAGGCCGACCGCAAGGCCGCGCGCGACGCGCGCTACGCGGCCCGCAAGGCCCGCGTGAACCGCTGAGGCCGTCGGGACCAGCCTAGAGGCCCACCCGACACCGCGCCGATCAGCCCCTTCGCCCCGCTTGCGGGGAGAAGGTGCCCGACAGGGCGGATGAGGGGTCTTCTACCCCACGCTCCCATCCCGGTCCGTCATCGCGAGGCGCGAAGCGCCGTGGCGATCCATGCGACGGCGGGGAAGCTCGGCCATGGATCGCTTCGCTGCGCTCGCGAAGACGACATGGGAGGTCCACACCGGTTTTCCGCGATGCCGGCGTGGTCTCATCCGTAACTTACGCCTCGCGACGGCGGTCTTGCGGGACCATGAAGGCGCGGCCCGCTCAGTAGTGCTGGAGCAGCCGCTCGAGGTACTCCAGCTCTTCCGAGGACCGGCTGGGATCGCCGAGGCGGCGACGGAGTTCCTGCAGCACG
>CAXUMV010000342.1:0-4149 GCA_964252065.1 uncultured Lichenihabitans sp. | reverse complement strand
GCCTCCGCTGCCGCCTCGGTGGCGAGCGGATCGGTGACGTCGAGGCGGACGGATCGGATACGGCCGGGTGCGGCGCCCTCGAGGTCGCGGCAGGCCGCCGCGAGCGCGGTCTCGGCCACGTCGGCGATCGTGACCCTGGCACCCTGAGCGAGGAACGCCTGCGCGACCGCAAGCCCGATGCCGCTCGCGCCGCCGGTGACGAAGGCCGACCGCCCCTGCAGCAGGCCGCTGGTCATCGCGTCTCTCCCGACGGCAGCGCGGCCACGCCTGCTTCCCCGATCGCGTCGGGGCTGCGCCCCACGACGCGGCGGTAGGTCACCTCGTCGGTCGCTCCCTCGCTGCCGATCACGAGCACGCGCGAGCGGGCGTCGAGCCCGAGCGCCTGCCGCTGGGCGGGGTCCATCGCGGCTGCGATCAGACCGGCCGTGGCCGCACAGCCGGACTCGCCCGAGACCAGCGCGGGATCCGTGCCGACCCCTCGCGCGAGCAGCCGCATGGTGTCCATCGCGGCCTCGTCGTCGAGCGCGAGGACGTCGTCCGCGGCATGCTCGAGGATCACCCAGGCGGGGGCCGAGATCTCCCCGGCCGCAAGGCACGCCATGAACGTGTCGGTGCCGCCCTCGATCGCCACCGGCCGCCCGGCCTCGACGGTGCGGAAGATGCAGTCGGCCCGGTTGGGCTCGACCACGACGAGCCGCGGCCGCGCCGGCCCCAAGACATCCCAGAAATGGGCGCCCAGCGCGGCCGCAAGACCCCCGACCCCCGCCTGCACGAAGAGGTGCGTCGGCCGGTCCTCGACGGCCAGCACGTCGAGGATCTCCTGCGCGATGAGGGTGTAGCCCTGCATGACGAGGGCCGGGACGGCGGCCTCGACGTCGTCGGAGGTGTCGGCGACCAGGATCCAGCCCTTGGCGGCGGCATCGGCCGCGCAGCGCCGGACGCTGTCGTCGTAATGCCCGGCCACGCGGACGATCTCGGCGCCGTATCGCGCGATCTCATGCTCGCGCGCCGGGCTGACGTGTTCGTGGAGATAGATCACGCAGCGGCACCCGAACATCTGCGCGCCCCAGGCGACCGACCGCCCATGGTTGCCGTCGGTGGCCGCCGCGACGGTCACGCGCCCGGTCTGCGCCCGGTGCGCGCCTGCGATCAGGTCGGCGGCGCCGAAGGGGGCCGCCCCGCGCCGCGCGGCGTCCTGCTTCAGCACGACCAGGACCGCGTAGGCGCCTCCGAGCGCCTTGAAGCTCTTCAGGCCGAACCGGTGACCCTCGTCCTTGTAGAGGACGCCTCCGAGCTCGAGCGCGTCGGCGAGGTGAGGCAGCTCGACCAGGGGAGTAGGCTCGTAGCCCGGCCACGCGCCGATCTCGGCCCTGGCGGCCAGGAAGGCCTCGTGGCTCAGCACCGCGCGTTCCCGCGCCCCATAGGGTCGGGTCCGCGACGCGGACGGGTTGTGGACGATGCGAGCGGCAAAGCGGGGGAGCGACATGGGTGACCTGGGATCGGACGCGATGGAGGGGATGGGCGGGGCGTTCACGCCGCCGGATGACCGGGATGCCAGAGGCGCCGCGCCGGCCCGCCCTCGGGACCTTTCCCGCCGGGGTAGCTGACGAGTTCGAGCTGCAGGCCCCAGGGTGCCAGGAAGTAGACCCAGGTGGAGCCGAGGGCCGGCCCCTCCATGATGGTCATGGGCTCGCCCAGGACGGTCACGCCGTGCCGCCTGAGATGGGCGAGGGCGTCGTCGAAGCCATCGACGTAGAACGCCAGGTGATGGCCGCCGACGTCGCTGTTGCGGGGCGGACGGGCTGCCTGGTCGGGCGCCGTGTACTCGAAGAGCTCGAGGTTGGGACCCTGGGCGCAGCGCACGAAGCAGTAGCGGACCGAGGCGTCGGGGGCGACGGCGAGCTGCCGCTGCATGAAGACGGGGTCCGCGAAGGATCCGCCATCGAAGACGTGCTCGCAGCCGAGGACGGTGCAGAAGAAGTCCACGGCGGCGTCGAGGTCGGGGACCGTCAGGCCGACATGCTCGATGCCGCGCAGGCCCGGCATGCCGGACAGGGCGACGTGATGGGGGGACGGGCTCATCGGCAACTCCTGACGCGGTCGAGTCTAGCCCCGCCGCCGCGCCCGATCCCGTGCCGTTGGCCCGAACGATGCATGATTTCCGCATTGTTGCTTGGCTTGCTGCCGGAAAGGGGCGTGCTCCCATGATGCTCGACAGCTTCGACCGCAAGCTGCTGGTGGCCGTGCAGCGCGACAACCAGCAGAATGCCGACGCGCTCGGCGACGCGGTCGGCCTGTCGTCCTCGGCCTGCCTGCGCCGCCTGAAGCGGCTGCGCGAAGCCGGCATCATCGAGTCCGAGGTCGCCATCGTGGCGCCCGAGACGGTCGGGCGCACCCTGATGATGGTGGTCGAGGTGACGCTGGAGCGCGAGCAGCCCCATCTCATGGACGAGTTCAAGCGGTCGATGCGCTCGACCGCCGAGGTCATGCTCTGCCTCTACGTCACAGGGGAGACCGACTTCATCCTGATCGTGACGGCCAAGAGCATGCGGGACTACGAGGAGTTCACGCGCCGCTTCTTCTTCGACAATCCCAACGTCCGGCGGTTCCAGACCCTCGTCGTCATGGATCGCGTGAAGTTCGGGCTCGCGGTGCCGATCGACCTCGACTGAGTTCAGGCTGCATGGAGAAACACCGGGGCCCGAACGCCCGCCTCGTCCTCGCGAGCGCAGCGAAGCGATCCATGTCGGGGCTCCTGCATCGGTGCCTGGATCGCCACCGCGCTGACGCGCCTCGCCATGACGGACCCGGGAGAGGTTCAACGCAGTGCACGAGCGTAGGAGCCGACTGCGCGGCGCATCAGACGGCCGAGTAGCCGCCGTCAACGACGATCGACTGGCCCGTGACGTAGCGGGCGGACTCGCCGGCGAGGAACAGGACGGCGCCGACCACGTCGTCGGGCGTTCCCTGCCGCCGCAGGGGAAGGCTGGCGTCGAGGGCCCGCCGGCTGACCTCGGGATCGGCCTGATGACGCCAGAACGCCTCGTTGAACGGGGTCTCGATCCAGCCGGGCGTCACGGCGTTGACCGTGATCGCATCCGGACCCAGCTCGTCGGCCAGGGCGCGCACGAGGTTGAGGAGCCCGGCCTTGGAGGCGTGATAGGCCGGCATCCCGGCATGGCCGCGCAGGCCTCCGGTCGAGGCCGTGACGATCAGGCGGCCGCGGCCCGAGCGGCGCAGATGCGGCGCGGCCGCCTGGGCCAGCAGGAACGGAGCCCGGAGATTGACGGCCATCGACAGGTCCCATTCGGCGACGGTCCAGGCCGCCAGCGGGCGGGCGAGGAGCACGCCGGCATTGGCGAAGACCACGTCGAGCCCGCCATAGGCCTCGATCGCCGCGGCGACCGCCGCCGCCGGCGCGGCCGGGTCGGCGAGGTCGCAGGCGAAGGCCGTGCCGCTTCCGGCCGCGGCTTCGGCGCAGACCACGGCGGCGGCCTCCGCGTTCCGGTCGGCGAGGAGGACCCGGTCGCCGCGCGCCCGGAGCGCGCGCACGACGGCCTGGCCGATCCCGGTCGCGCCGCCGGCGACGAGAACGCTGAGCGGACGCGAGGCTTGGTCGTCCAATGCGGGTGTCACGAGGTTCCGCTCCGTTCCACCGAGCGAAGCGCCGGGCCCTCCGACCCGGCCAGGTCCGGGTCCGACGACCACGCCGCGGCCGGCCGACGCCAGCGCCCGAAACGCCGGAGGCCGCCGAGCCGCAACCCGTATTGCGTGGCGTTGTCGGGCCACTGGGTCACGACTCGGCCCGAGGGCGCCTTGAAGTAGTTCTGCGCGTCGGCGAAGGCCGTCCCGGCCATCCGCCCCTGCAGCCATGCGTTGTAGCGCTCGGTCGCCTTTGCGCTGACCTCGACGGTCCGCAGCCCGCGCCGCACGAGACGCCGCAGCTCGAGCGCGACGAAACGGGCCTGCCGCTCGAGGTTGGTGACGATCAGCCCGCCATTGGTGTTCGGCCCGTAGAGCATGAAGAAGTTCGGGAAACCCGGCATCATCATGCCGCAGAACGCATGGGGCTCCTCGCCCCAGACCTCGTGCAGGCTGCGGCCGTCCCGGCCCACGAGGCTGAAGCTCGAGAGATAGCGGGTGGCTTCG
>CAXUMV010000341.1:3412-4166 GCA_964252065.1 uncultured Lichenihabitans sp. | reverse complement strand
TCGACTTGCCGGTGCCGTGGTAGCCCGTGATCATCACGCGCCGGTTGCGCGCGAACCCCGCGAGGATGGCGAGCGTGGTGTCGCGGTCGAAGATGTAGTCGGTGTCGAGGTCCGGCACATGCTCGTCGCGGCGCGAGAAGGCAGGCGCCTGCATGGTGGACTGGATGCCGAAGACCTGGGCGACCGACACGGTCGTGTCCGGCAGCCCGCCGATCTGTTGCTCAACGCTGTTCATCAGTCCTCCGTCCCGCCATCGTTGATGATCGCGGGGCCCATGGTTTGGTTCCGCCGGGCCGCCGGTCAGGCCACGCCGCCGACGAGCTTGATCGTCTTCAGGAAATTATAGGCCCTGATGATCTCGCGCAATTTGTCTTCCGACGAGCGGTCGCCGCCGTTGGCGTCGGGATGCAAGCGCTTGACCAACATCTTGTAGCGCGTCTTCACCACCCCCGCATCGGCCGCGGTGTCAAGGCCGAGCACCTCGAGCGCCTTCATGGTCGCGGCGCTGTAGGGAGGCCTGCGCGGCGCGGCGGCGGCGGGCGCCTCGGCGGCGCCCTGCCGCTGGCGGAACATGCCCAGTGGATCGCCGGCCGGGTCCTCGCCCTCCTCGCGGTGGCCCTTGGCGGCCCGGTTCACCCCCATGCTCCAGGTGGGCCGATGGCCGACCAGCGCCTCGCGCTGGTACTTGGCCACGGCATCGTCGCTCATGCCGGTGAAGAAATTGTAGCCGGAATTGAATGCGCGGACATGGTCC
>CAXUMV010000341.1:0-3402 GCA_964252065.1 uncultured Lichenihabitans sp. | reverse complement strand
GTGGCGTTGTACTCGCGCACGTGATCGAGGCAGAAGCAGAAGTACTGCCCCTCCCGGTCGCGGCCCATCGGGGCCCGGAACTCGCCGGCCTTGCTGCAGCCGGGATGGTCGCAGCGCATCTCGCCACCCACCTCGGGCTGACGGGGCGCTTTCACGCGGATGCTGTCGAACAGGCGTGAGTTGAGGTTCATCAGGATCGTATTATGGGTGGTTTGTGCGTCCCCGCAAAGCAGGGGCGCGGGGTTTTTGCGGCGAGGCGGGCGCCTCGGAGGATCGGCATGGACGGCGGGGCTGCATCGGGACGGGTCGGGGCGAGGATCGCCGCGCTTCTTGAGGAGGCGCTGGCGCCGGCGCGGCTGGAGGTGATCGACGAATCGCACCTCCATGCCGGTCATACAGGGGCGAGGGCCGGGGGGGAAACCCACTTCCGGGTGCGGATCACGGCCGCCGCCTTCGACGGCCGCAGCCGCCTCGAGCGCCATCGCACGGTGAACGGGCTGCTGGCCGGACCGCTGCGCGAGGGCGTCCATGCGCTCGCCATCGAGGCGCATGGGGCCGGCGACGCGCCGACGCGATAGGGAAGGGCTGACCAGGATGGCCATGCGGCTGGTGGTGACCGGCGCCGCCGGGCGGATGGGCCGCATGCTGGTGCAGGCGGTCCACGCGACGGCCGGCGTGACGCTGGCTGCGGCGCTGGGCCGCGAGGGCTCGGCGGCGCTGGGGCAGGATGCGGGCGTGCTGGCGGGCCTCGGCCCCATCGGGGTGCCGGTGACCGATGATCCGTTGTCGGCCTTCGTGGCCGCGGACGGCGTCCTCGACTTCACGACGCCGGCGGCCACGGTCGGCTTCGCGGCGCTCGCCGCCCAGGCCAGGATCGTGCACGTGATCGGGACTACCGGGTTCACGCCCGCCGATCTCGAGCGGATCGCGGCCGCCGCCTGGCACGCCCCGATCATCCGGTCGGGCAACATGAGCCTCGGGATCAATCTGCTGGCCGCGCTGGTGCGCCAGGCCGCGGCGACGCTCGGCCCGGCCTTCGATGTCGAGATCGTCGAGATGCACCACCGCATGAAGGTCGATGCCCCCTCCGGCACGGCCCTGATGCTGGGGGAGGCGGCCGCCGCGGGCCTCGGGGTCGACCTCGCCACCGCCGCCGTCCGCGGCCGCGACGGTGAGACCGGCGCCCGGCCGCGCGAGGCGATCGGCTTCGCCTCGCTGCGCGGCGGCACCGTGATCGGCGACCACCGGGTCGTGTTCGCCGGGGCGGGCGAGCGCATCGAATTCGCTCACCTGGCCGAGGACCGCGGCCTGTTCGCCCGGGGCGCGGTCGCGGCCGCGCTCTGGGGCCACGGCCGCAAGCCGGGCGCTTACGGCATGGCCGACGTGCTCGGGCTGGCGACGCCCTGAGGACGCCACCCCGGCCTCGCGCGCCCGGCCACCCGTGCTAGAAGAACCGCGATGTCCGTCCAACTCTCCACCCCGACCGCCAAGGCGCTCCGGTCGCCCGTCGGTCCCACCGAGCCGCCCCGGCCCCTGCTCGACCGGGCGGCGCTGGACCGGGAGATCGCCGCCCTGCACGGCGAGGCGCGACACGGCCGCCCCGCGGTGATCGAGCGGTTCCGCCGCGCCCTCGAGGATGGACGGGCCGGCATCGTCGCGGCGTTCTTCGCCACCGGCGAGGGCCTCCACTGCGCCCGGAACCTCGCCTCGCTCGAGGACGAGATCGTCCGGGCCATCAAGGACTACGTCACCCGCCACGTCTATCCGCTGGAGAAGCCCTCGCGGTCCGAGCGGCTCTGCATCGTCGCCGTCGGCGGCTACGGCCGCTTCACGCTCGCGCCGGGCTCGGACATCGACCTCCTGTTCCTGCTCCCCTACAAGCAGACGCCCTGGGGCGAGAGCGTTGTCGAGGCGATGCTCTACATGCTGTGGGACCTCAAGCAGAAGGTCGGCCACGCGACCCGCTCGGTCGACGAATGCATCCGGCAGGCCAAGGCCGACATGACGATCCGCACCTCGCTGATCGAGGCCCGCTTCATCGACGGCGACCGCATGCTGTTCGACGAGCTGCAGAGCCGCTTCGACAAGGAGGTGGTGGCCCGCACGGCACGCGAGTTCGTGGCCGCCAAGCTGTCCGAGCGCGAGGCCCGCATCAAGCGCGCCGGCAACTCGCGCTACGTGGTGGTGCCCAACATCAAGGAGGGCAAGGGCGGGCTGCGCGACCTCAACACGCTGTTCTGGATCGCCCACTACGTCTACCGGGTGAAGACCAGCGAGGAGCTGGTCGCCGCCGGCCTCTTCACGCGGCAGGAGTTCAAGCTGTTCCGCCGCTGCGAGGAGTTCCTGTGGCGCGTGCGATGCCACCTGCATATCCTCGCCGGGCGGCCCGAGGAGAAGCTGAACTTCGACGCCCAGCGGGTCATCGCCGAGCGGCTCCACTATTCCCGCCACGGCGGCCTGTCGCCCGTCGAGCGGTTCATGAAGCACTACTTCCTGATCGCCAAGGACGTCGGCGACCTCACCGCCATCGTGTGCGCCGCCCTCGAGGAGAAGGAGGCCAAGCCGCCCGCGGCCTTCGACCGCCTGATGGGCGGGCTGCTGCGCCGCTTCCGCAGCCTGCCGGGCAACAGCAGCTTTGCGATCGAGGTCGACCGGATCACCGTCGCCCAGAAGGACGCCTTCGAGCGCGACCCCGTGAACCTCATCCGGCTGTTCTGGGTGTCCGACAGATACCGGCTGCCGATCCATCCCGACGCCACGCGGCGCGTGACGCTGTCCCTGCGCCGGATCGACGCCGCGCTGCGCCGTGATCCCGAGGCCAACCGGCTGTTCATGGAGATCCTGACCTCCCGCAACGCGCCGGAGACCGTGCTGCGCCGCATGAACGAGGCGGGCGTGCTCGGGCGGTTCATCCCCGAGTTCGGCCGCATCGTCGGCATGATGCAGTTCAACATGTACCACCACTACACGGTGGACGAGCACCTGCTGCGGGCGGTGGGCAACCTGTCGGAGATCGACGGCGGCCGCATGCAGGAGGAGCATCCCCTGGCCAACGAGGTGATGCCGACCGTCTCGGTGCGGCGCGCCCTCTACGTCGCGGTGTTCCTGCACGATGTCGCCAAGGGCCGCGAGCAGGACCATTCGGTGGCGGGCGCCGCCATCGCCGAAACCCTGGCGCCCCGCTTCGGTCTGAGCGGACAGGAGACCGAGCTCGTGGTGTGGCTCGTCGCCAACCACCTCGTGATGTCGAACACCGCCCAGAGCCGCGACCTCTCCGACCGCCGCACCATCGAGACCTTCGCGGGCATCGTGGGCACGCTGGAGCGGCTGCAGTGCCTGCTGATCCTCACCATCAGCGACATCAAGGCGGTCGGCCCCGGCGTCTGGAACGGCTGGAAGGGC
>CAXUMV010000340.1:0-4169 GCA_964252065.1 uncultured Lichenihabitans sp. | reverse complement strand
GGGTCGAGGAGGCGTGCGGCCTCACCCCGCGGCCGATCGCGCTCCACGCGGAGACGGCGTGGCGCATGATGACGAGGCGCGATCCCGTCTCCAACCTGCTGCGCGGCGCGCTCGGCGGCGCGGCGGCGCTGCTCGGGGGCGCCGATTCCGTGACGGTCCTGCCGCACACGGCCGCCTTGGGCCTGCCCGACGCCGCGGCGCGGCGGCTGGCCCGCAACGCGCCGCTGATCCTCGCCGAGGAGGCCGGGCTGGGACGGCTCATCGATCCCGCGGCCGGCTCCGGTGCCTTCGAGGCCCTGACCGAGGCGCTGTGCGGGGAGGCCTGGCGGCTGTTCCAGGCGATCGAGCACGAGGGCGGCCTGGCGGCGGCGCTCCTCTCCGGATGGTGGCAGGACGCGGTTGCGGCCGTGCGGGATCGACGCCACGCCGCGCTGGCGGCCGGCACCCGGGCCATCGTGGGCGCCACGGCCTTCGCGGCGGCGCAGGAGACGCCAGCGTCGGTCCTGCCGATTGCCCCGCTCCGCCCCGCGCCCTCCCCCGCAGCCGGGATCCGCTTCGGGGCGCTGGCGTCCCGGCGGGACGCCGAGCCCTTCGAGGACAGCCCCCCATGAGCCGCGTCCCCGATTTTGCGACCCTCGCCTTCGCGTCGCCGGCCCGGGATGCCGCGGCCATCGCGGCTGAGCCCTGGACGACCCTCGAGGGCATTGCGATCCACCCGTCCCGCGGGCCTCGCGACCGGGAGGGCCTCGCCATCGACGGCTATCCGGGCCTCGTGCCATTCCTGCGCGGCCCCTATCCCACCATGTACGTCACGCAGCCCTGGACGATCCGGCAATATGCCGGCTTCTCCACCGCCGAGGCCTCCAACGCCTTCTACCGCCGCAACCTCGCGGCCGGCCAGAAAGGCCTGTCGGTCGCCTTCGACCTGCCCACCCACCGGGGCTACGACAGCGACCATCCGCGGGTCGCGGGCGACGTCGGCATGGCGGGCGTCGCGATCGACTCCATCCTCGACATGCGCCAGCTGTTCGACGGCATCCCGCTCGACGCCATGAGCGTGTCCATGACCATGAACGGGGCCGTGCTGCCCATCATGGCGCTCTACATCGTGGCCGCCGAGGAGCAGGGCGTGGCGCCCGCCCGGCTGTCCGGCACGATCCAGAACGACATCCTGAAGGAGTTCATGGTGCGGAACACCTACATCTATCCGCCCGGACCCTCGATGCGCATCGTCGCGGACATCTTCGCCTACACGGCGGCGCACATGCCCCGGTTCAACTCCATTTCGATCTCCGGCTACCACATGCAGGAAGCCGGAGCCACGGCCGACCTCGAGCTCGCCTACACGCTCGCCGACGGCCTCGACTACCTGCGGGCCGGGCTCGCGGCCGGGCTCGACATCGACGCCTTCGCGCCGCGGCTCAGCTTCTTCTTCGCGGTCGGCATGAACTTCTTCATGGAGGTCGCCAAGCTGCGGGCGGCCCGCCTGCTCTGGAGCGGGCTCGTGCGCCCTTTCGCGCCCCGCAACGAGAAATCGCTCGCCCTGCGGACCCATTGCCAGACCTCGGGCTGGTCGCTGACCGCGCAGGACGTGTTCAACAACGTGACGCGGACCATGATCGAGGCCATGGCCGCGACCCACGGCGGGACGCAATCGCTGCACACCAACGCGCTTGACGAGGCCTTGGCCCTGCCGACCGACGCCGCGGCCCGCATCGCGCGCAACACGCAGCTCGTCCTGCAGCACGAAAGCGGGACGACCCGGATCATCGATCCGTGGGGCGGCTCCTACCATCTCGAGCGCCTGACCGCCGATCTCGCGGCGCGGGCCTCGGTCCACCTCGAGGAGGTGGAGCGGCTCGGAGGCATGGCGAAGGCGATCGAGGCCGGGCTGCCCAAGCGGCGGATCGAGGAGGCCGCCGCCCGCACCCAGGCCCGCATCGACAGCGGCCGGCAGGTCATCGTCGGGGTCAACCGCTTCAAGCCGCCGGACGAGGCCCCGCTCGCGGTGCGCAGCATCGACAACGCGGCGGTCCGCGCGGCCCAGCTCCGCAAGCTGGCCGACCTGAAGGCGACGCGGGACGGGGCCGCGACAGAGGCCGCGCTCGCGGCCCTCGAGGCGGCGGCCCGAACCGGCGGCGGGAACCTGCTGGCCCTCGCCGTGGAGGCCGCGCGCGCGAAGGCGAGCGTCGGGGAGACCTCGGCGGCGCTGGAGAACGCCTGGGGCCGGCACGCGGCGCGGACCGAGGTCGTGTCGGGGGTCTACCGCGAGGCGGCGGGGCGCGACGACGAGGCCGTGCGCCGGGCCGCCGCCATGACGGGCGCCTTCGCGCAGGAGACCGGGCGGCAGCCCCGCATCCTGATCGCCAAGGTCGGCCAGGACGGCCACGACCGGGGCCAGAAGGTGGTCGCCTCGGCCTTCGCCGACCTCGGCTTTGCGGTCGGCATCGGGCCCCTGTTCGCGACGCCCGCCGAGGCCGCCCGGCAGGCCGTCGCCGAGGGCGTCGACGTGCTGGGCATCTCTTCGCTGGCCGCCGGCCACCTGACCCTCGTGCCGGCCATCCGGACGGCGCTCGACGCGCTCGGCCGCCCCGACCTCCTGCTCGTCCTGGGCGGCGTGCTGCCGCCCCAGGATTTCGCGGCCGTGCGGGCCGCAGGGGTCGCGGCCATCTTCCCGCCCGGGACGGTAATCGCCGAGGCCGCGATGGCGATCATGGATCAGATCAACGCCCGCGAGGGGCTGGTCCAGCGGGAGCCTGCGGCCTATGGCGAAGAGCCGGAGACCCGCGCGTGATCGGCCGCCTCAATCATCTCGCCCTGGTGGTGCCCGACCTCGACCGCGCCGCGGGGCTCTATCGCGACACGCTGGGGGCCAGCGTGTCGGCGCCGCGGGACCTGCCGGAGCACGGCGTCCGGATCGTCGTCGTGAGCCTGCCCAACACGGAGGTGGAGCTGATGACCCCGCTGGGGGACGGCTCGCCGATCGACGCGTTCCTGGCGCGCAATCCGGCCGGAGGGCCCCATCACGTCTGCTTCGAGGTCGCCGATCTTGCGGCCGCCCGGGCGACGCTCGTGGCGCAGGGCGCGCGCGTGCTGGGCGACGGCATGCCCCGTCCGGGCGCGCACGGCCGCCCGGTCCTGTTCCTCCACCCCAAGGACTTTGCGGGCACCCTGATCGAGCTCGAGGAGGTGGGCGCCCACCCTTGAAGCCGCGGGCTCACGCGGGTCCCCGCGATGTTGACAGGGCGGGGCGCGCCCCAGCATCCTGGACATGGGATCGGGTGACGCGGCGGCGCCGGTGCGCCTGCGTCACGGTCCATCATGACGGGATCATAAGATGACCGGACGGCTCAGCGGCAAGACGATCGTGATCACGGCGGGCGGCCAGGGCATCGGCGGCGCGTCCGTGCTGGCCTGCGCCCGGGAGGGCGCCCGGGTGATCGCCACCGACGTCGATGCCGGCAAGCTCGAGCGCTATGCCGGCCAGGACGGCATCGTGACAGAGCCGCTCGACGTGCTCGATCCGGCCGCGATCGTGGCGTTCGCGCGCCGCCATCCCGCGCCCGACGCGCTGTTCAACTGCGCGGGCTACGTCCACAACGGCACGATCCTCGACTGCGACGAGGAGGCGTTCGCGTTCAGCGTCGACCTCAACGTCCGCGCCATGTACCGCATGATGCGCGCGCTCCTGCCGGGCATGCTGGACAAGGGCCAGGGCTCCATCATCAACATGGCGAGCGTCGCTTCGAGCCTGATCGCCGCGCCCAACCGCTTCGTCTACGGCGCCACCAAGGCGGCCGTGATCGCCATGACCAAGTCCGTGGCGGCCGACTACGTGACGCGCGGCGTCCGGGCCAACGCCATCTGTCCCGGCACCATCGAAAGCCCGTCGCTGCAGGACCGCATGCGGGCGCTCGGCGACTACGACACGGCGCGCGCCAGCTTCCTGGCGCGCCAGCCCATGGGGCGCCTCGGCACGCCCGAGGAGGTCGCCAACCTCGTCGTGTTCCTGGCCAGCGACGAGAGCTCCCTGATGACGGGCGCCGCGGTGGTGGTCGACGGTGGCTGGTCCAACACCTGACCCGGCCAGGGCCTGCCGCCACCCCTGCCGGGCGATGCCCTTCTCCCGCCTGCGGGAGAAGGTGGCCGACAGGCCGGATGAGGGGATC
>CAXUMV010000339.1:0-4187 GCA_964252065.1 uncultured Lichenihabitans sp. | reverse complement strand
CGGCCTATCTGACGGTCGAGAACCGCGGCGAAGGACCCGACCGGCTGGTCGGGGCCAGCGTCGCGGGAGCCGCCTCGGCGGCGATCGTCCCCGCCTCGGGCGCGGGCGATGGGTCGGGCGTGCCGGTCCCGGCCCGCAGCACCGTCATGCTGAAGCCGGGCGAGGCGCATCTGGCGGTGCGCGGCCTGAGCGGGGTGACGGCGGCGAGCCCGCCCCTCGAGGCGACCCTGCGTTTCGAACGGGCGGGGTCGCTGCACCTGTCCTTCACGACCGACCAGGCCGCCGCCATGCGCGACGACGACAGCGCGCCCTCCGACGACAGGCCGGTGCACCTGTCGCAGTAGCCTTCGGATCAGCGCCGGGCGCCGCCGGCCGCCAGCACGGGGAGCGGCTCGGGCCTCGCTACGGCCGCGGCCGTCGCGCCGCCCAGGCGGATGCGGGCCGCGCGGGCGTCGTAATACTCGGAGCGCAGCCGGGCGACCACGAGGGCGATCGACAGGATCTCCTCGCCGGGGCCGGTCGCGCCGGCCCCACGCTCGCGCCGTCCCGGGACGAGGGGCCAGAGGTCCGCCGGGACGCCGCCGGGCGCGGGGGCCGCCACGATCTCCTCCCCCTGCGCGTCGAGGAGCATGGTCCGGTAGCCTGCGCCCGCGTGCGCCTCGGTCGTCGCGATGAAGCGCCGTCCCACGGCGGCGAGGTCGGCGCCGATGATCTGGGCGGCCAGGATGCTGCGGCCGGTGTCGATCGCCCCCGCGAGCACGATCGGCCCATCCCAGAAGGCGCGGACCTCCTCGAGGAAGCCGAACGGCGACAGCGACCCGGCCTGGCCGTCCGCCCCCGCGCAGACGAGGACGAGCCCATCCACGCCGGCCTCGAGGGCGTCGCGGGCCTGCCTGATGCCGGCGACCTCGTGGAACACGAGCCCGCCCCACTCGTGCACGGCCGGCACGAGGGCGGTCGGCGCCGACAGGCTCGTGACGATCAGCGGCACGCCGTAGCGCGCGCAAAGCGCCATGTCCTCATCGAGGCGCGCGTTGGAGGGATGGACGAGGTGGCTGACCGCGTAGGGAGCCACCGGCTCGCCGCGCAGGCGCGCCTCCTTCAGCCCTGCGGTGATCTCGTCGAGCCAGCCCGCCAGCGCCGCCTGCGGCTGCGCGTTCAGGGCCGGAAAGGCGCCGACGATGCCCGCCCGGCACTGCGCGACGACCAGACCCGGATCGGAGATGATGAACAACGGCGCGCCGAGCACCGGCAGCGCAAGGTCGGCCAGGAGCGCGGGCAAGGGCATGATGGTCGGTCTCGCGGGCCGCGGACGGCCTTCCGGCCGGTCTGCCAAGCCATTGTAGCGTCGGCCCGCAACGGACAGCAATGGTCGCCGGACGCGGCACGCCCCTCGCCCGAGGTGCCCGGAGCCCGTCCCGAGCGCCGTGGCGGACGCCTCGGAGGGTCCTGGTCAGGCGGCCCCGCCCCTTCCCGCCCCGGTCCGCCGGCCGTCGGTCCAGACGACGACAATGTTGGCGCGGGAGGCGGTGTTGATCACCGTCTGCAGCACCTGGTCGTCGTCCTTCTCGTCCCAGAGCCGGATCGTGCCGCCCGGCGCGTCGGGATTGATGCAGATCGCGTCGAAATGCTGGCCGGGCGCAAAACGGCCGATCGGGAGGTCGAGGGCCTCGCCCCCGCCGACGGTCGCCAGGTGGAACGCCGCGGCGATGTCGAGGCGGGACGAGGGGACGCCGCGCCGGCTGGGCGGGAGGGCGGCATCGACGCCCGTCTCCAGCATGCGGGAGACGGCGACCGCCGCCCGCATGCCGTCGAACAGCGAGGCGCTCGGACCGCCCGCGATGTCCGTGCCCAGCCCCACCCGGAGCCCGCGGGTCATGGCGCGGCGCAGCGGGAACACGGCTCCCGCGAAGAAGGCGTTCGAGCACGGGCAGTGGGCGACGGCCGACCCGCGGCCCGCCACCCGGTCGATGTCCTCGTCCGACAGGAAGTTGCCGTGCGCCAGCACGCTGCGGCGCCCGAGCAGCCCGAACCCGTCCAGGGCCGCCGCGTCGCTGCACCCGAAGCGCGATCGGGCATGGCCGTGCTGCCAGTCGCTTTCCGAACAGTGGGTCTGGACATGGGCGCCCGTGCGCTGGGCGATGGAGCCGAGGCCGGACAGCAGCGCATCGGTGCAGGAGGGGGTGAAGCGCGGCGTCACGACCGCATGGACCAGCGAGCGGTCGCCCGGATGGCCGGCGACGTAGTCGAGCATCGCCCAGGTTCCCTCGAGCGCACGTTCGGCCGAGGGATCGCGGTAGAAGGGCGGGCACTCGGCCGGCTCGTCCATCGCGACCCGCCCCACCAGCGCCCGCTGGCCCTTCTCGATGCAGAGGTCGATCAGGAGCCGCGTCGCGTCCTCGTGCAGGGTCGCGAAATACATCGCCGTCGTCGTCCCGTTGGCCAGGAGATCGTCGACCAGCGCCGTGTAGCTCCGCCGGGCGAAGGCGAGGTCCGCGTAGCGCGCCTCGAGCGGGAAGGTGTGCCGCTGCAGCCAGACCTCGAGCGACACGTCGAGCGCTTTTCCGAGCTGCGGATATTGCGGGGCGTGCACGTGCAGATCGACGAGGCCCGGCAGGATGAGGCCTGGCAGGACGACAAGCCGGCCGGCGCTGCGGGCCGCCTGCCGCAGCGTCCCGTAGTCGGCATGGTCGGCGGGAACGAGGGAGGCGATGCGACCCAGGTCGTCCAGGCCGATCAAGGGCTCGCGCAGGCACTCCATCCGGTCCGGCGCGGGGGCATGGAAGAAAATCCCGGAGATCAGCTTGCCGCGAAGGTCGTCCAGACTGGGCATTGTCGCATCCACGCTTGCCGGCCGGCGGGGTCAGGCTCGCGAGCCTATCCGGCGGCAGGCCCCCCCGGCCGTCGTTCCGCGTGCACAGCAGCCCCATCCCCATTCATGCCGCAAGCGCGTATTCCAGTGCAGACCGGTTTCCGGTTCAGCCCGAAGGGAGGGATGCATGACGCCCTACACCACGACTGTCGCCTGGACTCTCCAGGGCGGCGAGGATTTTCTGGGAGGCCGCTACAGCCGCGGCCACGAGGTCAGCTTCGATGGCGGGGCGGTCATCCGGGCCTCGGCCTCCCCGCATGTGGTCGGCCGATGGGCCGTGGAGGCCGCGGTCGATCCGGAGGAGATGCTGGTTGCGGCCCTGTCCAGCTGCCACATGCTGTCCTTCCTGCATGTGGCCCGGCTCGCAGGCTTCACGGTCTCGGCCTATCGCGACGATGCCGAAGGGACGATGGGCGACATCGCGCCGGGCCGGCAGGCCATCACGCGGGTCGTGCTGCATCCCTCGATCGAGTGGGTCGGGCCCGCGCCCGATCCGGACAGGCTCGCCCAGATGCACCACGACGCGCACGCGGTCTGCTACATCGCCAACTCCGTGCGGACGGAGGTCACCGTGGTGCCCGGCCCCCGCGATCCCGAGCGCCCGGATGCGTGAGCCCCTGCCCGTCCAGTCCGCCTACGATCTGTGGGCTGCAACCTACGACGTCGACGTCAACGCGACCCGGGACCTCGACGCGGCGGTGTTGCGCGCGACCGTCCTGCCGCTCGAGGGCGCCAGCGTGGTCGAGTTCGGGGCCGGAACCGGCAAGAACACCGCCTATCTGGCGGCGCGGGCGCGCGCCGTGGTGGCGCTCGATCTGTCGGCCGGCATGCTCGCCAAGGCGCGGGCCCGTCTCGAGGCGCCCCACATCCGCTTCATCCAGCACGACATCACGACCCCCTGGCCCGTCCCGGACCGCGAGGCCGACATCGTCGTCGGCAACCTGGTTCTCGAGCATCTCGACGACTGCGCGCCGGTCTTCGCCGAGGCCAGGCGCGTCCTGAAGCCCGGCGGTCGCCTGGTGTTGTGCGAACTGCATCCCTACCGCCAGTGGCAGGGTGCAGGCGCCAAGATCGCCGGCCCGGACGGCGAGACGCCCGTGCAGGTCTTTGTCCACACGACGGCCGAGTTCGTCATGGGCGGCCTTGCGGCCGGCTTTACCCTCATGAGCCTCGCGGAAATCGGCGACGGCCCGCGGAACGGGGTCGCCGGCCCGCCGCGGCTCCTGCAGCTCGTCTTCGCGGCCTGATCCGCCCCTGACCGCTTGAGCCCCTGCCGGCCCGTCTTCACGAGGCGCGTGAGCGCGTGCAAACGGCC
>CAXUMV010000338.1:0-4197 GCA_964252065.1 uncultured Lichenihabitans sp. | reverse complement strand
GGTCCGCGGCGTCCCCTGGAACAGGGTCGCGCCGCTGTCGGTGTAGATCGACATGCCGTCGTGGCTGGTGGTGGCGGTCGTGATGCCGATCTGCTCGGACAGCGACTTCAGCAGGGCGTCGCGCTGGTCGAGCAGGTCGGTCACGTCCGAGCCGGTCGCGGTCCCCCGCATGATGGCTTCGTTGATTGGCTGGAACTGGCCGAGCAGCGTGTTGATGGTCGTGACCGCGGTGCCGATGGAGACGTCCGCCTGGGCCCGGATGCCCTGGACCGCCTTGGTTGCCTGGTTGAGGTTGGCGGCGAGCGACTTGGCGGCGGAGACGACCGCCTGGCCACTGGCGGCCTGGCTCGGGCTCACGGCGTAGCTCTGCAGGGCGCTCGCGAGCGCCGCGATCCCGGTCGCCGGGGACGTGTCGGTCGTGGTGTCGGTCTTGTCCTGCGAGACCGCGGTGTTGGTCAGGCTGACCGTGTCCTCGAGCTGGTCGAGGCCGTCCGACAGCGCCTTGCTGGAGGCGGCGTCGGAGTTGGAGGACAGCAGGGACTTCAGGACGGCCTCGTCGGCGGCGCGCCTGATGCCGACCAGCGAGGCCCCGCCTGACCCGTTGGTGATGACCTCGCCGATCTTGCGGCTGTAGTTGGGGTCGTTGACGCCCGCGATGTTGCGGCCGACGACGCCCGACAGGGCGGCGTTGGTCGCCAGCGACGATTGGGCCGTGATCAGCGTTGCGGAAAGACCCATGATCGTAGCTCGTCAGCGGCGCGAAGAAACGGGATCAGCCACGGATGGCCTGGATGATGGTGCTCAGCATGTCCGCGCCGGTCGACAGCACCTTCGAGTTCGCCTCGTAGGAGCGCTGCGTCGCGATCATCAGGGTCAGCTGGGACGCAAGATCGACGGTCGAGCTTTCGAGCGAGTTCGAGTCGATCTCCCCGAGCGTGCCCGTCTTGGCCGCGCCGACGGTCATGTCGCCCGACTCGCTGTTGGGCTCGTAGATGTTGCCCGACACGACCGTCATGTGATCGGGGCTGGGAACGCTCGCGAGCGGGATGCGGTAGGTCGGCTTGGTGGTGCCGTTCTGGTAGACGATCGACACCGTGCCGTCCGTCCCGATCGACACGTCCTTGACCTTGCTCGGCGCGCTCCCGTTGATGTTGGCCGGGGTGACCTCGTAGTCGGCCGCAAGCTGCGTCGTGTTGGTCATGTCGATGGCGACCGTGCCGCCGTTCGGGACCGGCACGGACAGGCTCCGCGGGCTGCCGGCGGCGAGGTGCCCGGTCGTCGGATCGAAGGTGAGGTTCTGGGTCGTCAGGGCGGCGTTGGCGTAGGGGAAGCCGCCGCCCGCCGCGGCATCGGCGCTGTTGTAGACCACGACTTCCCAGGCGTTGTCGGCCGTCTTGCTCATGTAGACGTCGAGCTTCACCGCAGTGCCGAGGTTGTCGTAGGCGTTGAACGAGGTCTTGGCCGTGTAGCTCGCGGTGGCCGCGTTGCCCGAGGGAAGATCGGTGACCGCGGTCGCGGTCGAGGGCAGGTTGGGGTAGAAGGTGCCGGTGCTCGAGGGGGTGGCGGTCAGGCCCGCCGCCGAGATGTTGACCGGCTGAAGCGTGCCGATGCCGGTCGAGGTGGAGAAGCTTCCGTCGGTCAGGTCGTAGCCGAGGAGCTTGTAGCCGGCCGTGTTGACGAGGTCGCCCGTCTCATCCTTCACGAAGGAGCCGGCTCGCGTCAGGGCCGTGGCGGTGCCGTTGGTCTGGACGACGAAGAAGCCGTCGCCCTTGATCGCAAGGTCGGTCGTGGACGCCGTCGAGCTGATCGTGCCTTCCTTGCTGACTTCGTAGCGGATGCGGCTCTGCACGCCGCCCGACTCGTAGAAGCTCGCCCCGCTGCTGCCCAGCAGGGTCTCGAACTCGACGTTGGCGTCCTTGTAGCCGGTGGTCCCCGAATTGGCGATGTTGTCGCCGATCGTCCCCAACCGGCTGGCTTGCGCCGCCATGCCCGACACGGCGGTTTGCAAAGTATTGAAGATGCTCATGGTGTCATATCCGTCAAGATCAGAGTCATTCTGACCGTCAGAACTTGCGTCGACCTGCGCGGCCGACCTGTGCGAAGTGATTGGTCCCTGACAAGGGCGTCTTGGCCGAACGATGCGCCAGCTCTTGCTTTGTAAAGAATCAAAGTGAAGAGAGGTTTAATCAGCCGTCGGTTTTGGGAGTCACGCCGCAGAAACTCGAGGCGCCGGCCGTCCAGGCCCCGAAGCCGCTCGCGACCATGTTGCGGATGACCCCGCATACGTACTTGCGCTGCGCGGGGTTGTTGTTGGGACCGGCGTTGTAGCGGGCGACGGCAAGCGTCCAGCTTCCTTCGCGCGCCTTGAGGCCGCGCAGGAACTTGGCCGCGTAGTCGACGTTCCTGGCCGGATCGAACATCGCATCGACCGACGGGAACTGGCCGCCGTGGTAGCGGTAGTTGATCTGCATGCAGCCGATGTCGATCAGCTGCGTGCCCCGGCCGCGGGCGGCCGCGAAGGCCCGCAGGGCATCGCCCAGCGTCGCGCTCGCCACCGCGCGGCCTTCGATGTTCATGGCGTAGGGCTGCAGCCCGTTGCGGGTGCCCGTCTCCTGTAGCCCCACGGCGTAGAAGACCGCGAGCGGCACGTCGTAGCGATGGGCGGCGGCGGCGATCTCCTTCTCGCAGACCGTCGCGCCTTGTGCGTGCCCCGAGGCTGCCAGGCTCGCCACAGCAACGCTACAGATAAAGGCTGCCGTCGCGGCGTTCCGTCGGCCGCTCGGGTGCCGCCGTGCCTGTCCCATCCCCATCTCCCCCTGACGACCCTGCGTCCTGTGGCCGGCCGCGGCTGCGGCCATGGCCCTCGTCGGACGGGGCGCTGTTTGCCTCCGGGGCGCTTCGCTGCGGGGCGCCCTCGGTTCCCGCCGAGCCGGCCTGCGGCCCGAAGGCGATGTCGATCGCCTCCGCCGAGACGCCGAGCGCGGCTTCGAGCTGGTGCCTGTCGCGGCCGAGGCTTTCGAGCGTCGCCCGCTTGTCGGCGACTAGCCGCACGTCGAGCGCCTGCCCCCGCAGCCGGAGCGTGACGGTGATCCGGCCGAGCGCCTCGGGCGCGAGTTGCAGCGTGACCGTGTCCGGCATCGAGGAGGGACGCGTCGCGGCCGGCGCCGCCGCGGCCGGCGTGCCCGGCGCCGATCCGTCCGCCGCGGCGCCGCCCTCGGTCCCGCCGGTCAGTCCGAGCGAGGAAAACAGCTGCAGGACCTGGCTGGTCGCCGCTTCGGGTGCGCCGGCCGCCGCCAAGAGCGGCGAGACGGCAGGCGCGGGGGCGGCGATCGGCTTCACCGCGCTACCCTCATGCCGAAGGATCGGCGAAGGCGGCCGCCCGTCTCCCCGTCCCTGCCCCGCCGCCCCGTCCTGCGACGCGCCTTGCGAGCCGGATGCATCAGCGGCGGACGCCGCCAGCAACGGGGCCGTGGCCTTGCCGGGCTCGAAGGACGTCGCACCCTTGGGGGCCGGCGGGGCCACGGCGGCCGCGGTTTGCCCTGCTGTCTGGGTGAGGGTCGAGACGGGTTCGGAGGGCGCTGGTTCGGCGGGTGCGAGAACGGCGTTGTGGACAGGCTGTACGGTGTCGGGCGGCGCTGCGGCGGTCTTCGGGGGCGCCACGGCCACCGCCGCGCCGGCAACGGGAGCGGTCGCCGGGAGAGCGGGCGGCGCTGCGGCGGTCTCGGGCTTGACCAGGATATCCGCATCGCCGGCAGGCGGATTGGGCGACGGGGCGGCGGGCATCGCGGCCGGGACGGTTGGCGCTGCGGCATCGGTGCGGGCGAGGGTCGCTGCCGCCGGGACTGCGGCGACAGGCTGGGTCGGCAGGACGGACGCAGGCTGAGGCGCGGTCGCGGCCTGAGGAGGCGCGTCTCCGGCCTGGGTGGTCGCTGCGATCGGTCGCGGCGCCGTTGGCAAAACTGCCGCCGGGCTCGCGCCGGCCGCGGGCGAGAGCCCGGCGGTGGCGGCATGGACCGGCGACGACGCCGGAGCACTTCCGGACGCGATGTCTGCCGCAGCAGGCAGCGTTTCCGGCTTCGCCTGAACGCCGCCCGGAGCCGTCGGACGCTTCGACCCTTGCGCCGGCGCCGAGGGTGGGATGACGGCCGCGGGTGCGGCCGGTGCAGCCGCCTGCCCGGCGGAGGACCCGCCGGCCTC
>CAXUMV010000337.1:2875-4215 GCA_964252065.1 uncultured Lichenihabitans sp. | reverse complement strand
CGGCCAGGATGGCGGGCCGGACGGTCCGGGGTCAAGCCCGCACGGGACGCCTGCCTGGAGCGCTACCAGGCCGCGGGGCTGCTGGCGCGGCGGGCGGCCCGGCGCGCCGCCATCCGCTCGCGCAGGGCGGCCGCCAGCCGCTGGGGCGTCGGCAGGCGCGCCTCCCCAAGGGACGGGGCCGGCCATCCCGCCTCCTCGCCGTCCTCGTACGAAAACCGCGCCGGCAGTTTCTCCGGTGCCATCAGCAACCCGATCATGGCCGTGCCCCCCTCGATGCCCTCGATCCTCCTACGCCCGCCGCGTTGCCTCCCCCTCAAGCCGATCGCGTGGATCCGGTATAAAGCGGTTCACCGTCTTTCCGGCGGCCGGCTCCCGCGTTGCAATGGCGGGGAGCAATCCCTAGAGCAGGCCAAGCCAAGCGGAGCGCCACCCCGATGACCCACCCATCCGCGACGGAGCTGCCCGGAACCGGCCTGCCGGCGGCCGCGCACGACAAGGTGCTCATCATCGACTTCGGCTCGCAGGTGACCCAGCTGATCGCCCGGCGGGTGCGGGAAGCGGGCGTCTACTGCGAGATCGTTCCCTTCGACCGCGCCGCGGAGGCGTTCGCGGCGCAACGCCCCAAGGCGGTGATCCTGTCGGGTGGGCCGGGCTCGGTCCCGGCCCCCGGCAGCCCGCGCGCCCCCGCGGCGATCTTCGAGGCCGGCATCCCCATCCTGGGCATCTGCTACGGCCAGATGCTGCTCGCCGTCCAGCTCGGGGGCGAGGTGCGGACCGACGGGCCCGGCGAGTTCGGCCGCGCCGATGTGGCGATCGAGGCCCCGAGCCGCCTGTTCGACGGCCTGTGGGAGGCGGGCGCGCGCTATCCCGTCTGGATGAGCCACGGCGATGCCATCGCCCGCATGCCGGAGGGGTTTCAGGTCATCGGCTCCTCGCCGCATGCGCCCTATGCCGTCATCGCCGACGAGGCGCGCGCCTATTACGGCCTGATGTTCCATCCCGAGGTCGTGCACACCCCGGACGGCAGCCGGCTGATCGGTAACTTCCTCCACAAGGTGGTCGGGCTCAAGGCCGACTGGACCATGGCGGCGTTCCGCGAGGAGGCCATCGCCGCGATCCGCGGCCAGGTGGGGAGCGGCCGCGTGATCTGCGGCCTGTCGGGCGGGGTCGATTCGTCGGTCGCGGCCGTGCTGATCCACGAAGCCATCCGCGAGCAGCTCACCTGCGTCTTCGTCGACCATGGGCTGCTGCGCAAGGACGAGGCGCGGGACGTCGTGACGCTGTTCCGCGATCACTACAACATCCCGCTCGTGCACGTGGACGCGAGCGAGACGTTCCTG
>CAXUMV010000337.1:1356-2865 GCA_964252065.1 uncultured Lichenihabitans sp. | reverse complement strand
CTGATGCATTCCAACCCCGACTCCATCCGCAAGGCAGCACGACGCGGAGGACGCCTGGAGCGAGACGTTCCTGGCCGCGCTCGCCGGGGTCGAGGATCCGGAGCGCAAGCGCAAGATCATCGGCGGCCTGTTCATCGACGTCTTCGAGCGGGAAGCCAAGGCCGTCGGCGGCGCCGCGTTCCTGGCCCAGGGTACGCTCTACCCGGACGTGATCGAGAGCATATCGCCGACCGGCGGCCCCTCGGTCACCATCAAGTCGCACCACAATGTCGGCGGCCTGCCGGCCCGGATGGACATGGCGCTGGTCGAGCCGCTGCGGGCGCTGTTCAAGGACGAGGTGCGCCTGCTCGGCGCGACGCTCGGCCTGCCGGCGGCCTTCGTGGGCCGCCACCCCTTCCCCGGCCCGGGCCTCGCGATCCGGGTGCCCGGGGAGGTGACGCGCGAGAAGCAGGAGATCCGCACGGCGGGCCTCTACGACGCGATCTGGCAGGCGTTTGCGGTGCTGCTGCCGGTGCGCACCGTCGGGGTCATGGGCGACGGGCGCACCTACGACCAGGTCTGCGCCCTGCGGGCCGTCACCTCGACCGACGGCATGACGGCCGATTTCTTTCCCTTCGACATGGCGTTCCTCGGCCGGACCGCGACGCGCATCATCAACGAGGTCAAGGGCATCAACCGCGTGGTCTATGACGTCACCAGCAAGCCGCCCGGCACCATCGAGTGGGAGTGACGGAGACAATCGGAGGGCATGGCATCGTTTCGGCGGCGGTCGTGAAGAGCGAGGCGGCCGGCCGCGAGGCCGGCGACGTCATGACCGTCCCGCGCCCGCGCCCAGGCTGACGAGAAGCGCGTCCAGCTGCTCGAACTGCTCGGACACCGCACCCTCCATCCCGGCGATGGCGCCATCGAGAGCGTCTCTCGAGGGATAGCGTTCGTGCAGGATCAGCCGCGTCTTGTCGCCGTCCTCAAAGGTCACCGTGGTCACGGCACCCTCACCGCCTTCCTCGTTCGTCCAGAGGAGGCGCGCGTGCGGTACGGCTTCGATGTACCGGCCGAAGAAGGCCATGGCCGTCGAGGCGTCGTGGCCGAACTCGAAACGGTATCGGCCTCCGGCACGAACATCCGCCTCGCAGGACAGCAGGGGCACGCCCGTCGACTTCGGGGCCCACCACCGCTTGAGCAGCTCGGGTCTGGTCCACGCCTCGAACACGAGGCGCGCCGGGGCGTCGAAGGTTCGTGTCACGACGAGCTCGCGCTCGGACGTCCGTTCGACCGTCGTGCGGTGAGTCATGGGGTGGGCTCCCTCTCTCTGTCCCTCGTCTGTCGACGTTCTCCTTCAGTTTCGATTACCCGACAACGGGTGGCGTTCGGCCGAGGCGACGGCGATCCACCGACGGGGCGGCGCACTCACGGCTCCTCCGCGGCCGCGTAGACGCGCAGCCGGTGTCCGTCGGGATCGAGCGCGACGAAACTCCGGCCGAAGTCGAGGTCGGTCGGGGGAAAGGCGAT
>CAXUMV010000337.1:0-1346 GCA_964252065.1 uncultured Lichenihabitans sp. | reverse complement strand
GAAGCCTGCACAGGTCGCTTCTCTGCCGCCAATCGCGCCGCCGGCGGCTCGATCAAGGCGCGCGCCTGGTACACGTCGCCGATCGTCGCGCCCTTGGCCTGCCAGGCGGCATGCGTGCTGTCGATCTCCGCCGCGCTCTCGAGCTTGAACCCGATCTCGCTGCCGCCGGCCGGGGCGACCGGGGCCGGCTGCACGCCGTCCCGGCCCCAAAGCCCGAGGCCCAGCCCGGAGGGAAGGATGAAGAGCACGAAGGTCGGGCTCGCCTCGACAGGCGCGCGCCCGAGAAGCTCGGCATAAAATCGCCCGCTCGCCGGCGGGTCGGTGACATAGAGCAGGAGGGTGTTCGTGTCGGTCATGGGGGTACTCCGGTCCTTGCGTGGACGGGGCCGACGATAGGCCGGCCTGCTGCCAGGTTCCGGCAGCAGCGTGGCGGGTCAGTCGAGGGGTCTTGCGATCCCCTCCGCCCCGCGCCACTCCCGGAACAGGGCCTGCCGCCGTCGGGGGTAGCGGGTCTCGATCAGCGCCGCGGAGACGATCCGGTCGGTGCGGAAGTGGCGGAAGCCCTGCCGCAGCTCGCACCATCCGAGCAACACGCGGACGGAGTCGAAGAAGGCCAGCGCGAAGGGCCAGACGACGCGGTCCGACGCCGTGCCGGTGCCGTCGCGATAGGCGAGCGACAGCTTGCGCTCGGTGCGGATCGCCTTGCGCAACAGCGCCGGGTCGACGGCATCGGGGGGGACCGCGGCGCCGGGACCGATCACGAGCGCCGAGGTCTCGAGATCGTCGCGAAGGTCGGGCGGCAGCACGGCCGCGATCCGGGCCAGCGCGCTTCGGGCCGCATCGCGCAACCGGTCGTCCGCGCGGTCGGCCACCCAGCGCGACCCCAGCACCAGCGCCTCGATCTCGTCGGCCGGGAACATCAGCGGCGGCAGGAGAAAGCCGGGCCTCAGGACGTAGCCGACGCCCTGCTCCCCCTCGATCGTCGCGCCCTGCGCCTGGAGGCTCGCGATATCCCGATAAAGCGTGCGGATGCTGACGCCGATCTCCTCCGCCAACACCCTGCCGGCGACCGGGCGGCGATGGCGCCGCAGGGCGTGCAACAGGTCTAGCAGGCGTTCAGCGCGCGACATCGGCCCACCCTACGCCGATCCCGCCGCCGGACCATGCGGGGCGAAGGGGCTGGCCGATGCGGCTTGGGTCGACCCACGCAGGAAGCCGCGTGACCGCCTTGCGGGGGCGGCGGTTCCGCTTTAAGACCCGAGGCCAACGGCAAGGCGTCAGCGGCCGTCAAGGCCTCGTGGCGGAGTAGTCACGCAGAGGACTGCAAATCCTTGCACCCCGGTTCG
>CAXUMV010000336.1:0-4220 GCA_964252065.1 uncultured Lichenihabitans sp. | reverse complement strand
GTCAAGTTCGCCAACCAGACCCAGGTCGCCGCGGCCCAGAAGGCCCTCGCGGACACCTGGCCCAAGGTGGTGAAGCTCTGACCTCGATCAGGCCGATGCCCTTCCTCGGCCCTTGCCGGACAACGCCCTTCTCCCGCGCCGCGGGAGAAGGATCATGAAGCACCCGCTCGCCTGGTTTTTCATCCTCGCATTCATCCTGGTCTCGGTGGTGTTCATGGTGGCGCCGACCGCGATCCTCGCGGTCCAGGCCTTCCATGGCGACGACGGCTTCACGCTCGAATACCTTCAGGGCCTCAACACCTACCGCTATCGGGTGGCGCTGCAGAACTCCGTGATCCTGTCCGTCGTCTCCGCCCTGGTCGGGGTCGTGGCCGGCGGCCTGATCGCCCAGGTGACGATCAGCCCGGGCGCTCCCAAGTCGCTCCGGTCGCTGGTCACCAGCTTCTCGGCGGTGGCCTCGAACTTCGCGGGCGTGCCGCTCGCCTTCGCGTTCGTGTCGACGCTCGGCACGCTCGGCCTTCTCACCACCTGGCTGAAGGCCGTGGGGGTCGACATCTACAGCATGGGGTTCAGCCTGTTCTCGCTGACCGGGCTCGTGATCGTCTATTCCTACTTCCAGATCCCGCTCATGGTGATCGTCATCACGCCGGCGCTCCTGGCCATGCGGGGCGAGTGGCGCGAGGCGACCGAGAACCTCGGCGCCACATCCTGGCAGTACTGGCGCATGGTCGGCCTGCCGGTGCTGGCGCCCTCGCTGCTCGCCTCCTTCATCCTGCTGTTCGGCAGCGGGTTCTCGGCCTATGCCACGGCGTACTCGCTGACCTCGGGCAACATCGGCCTCCTCACGACGGAGATCAGCAACGTGCTGTCCGGCAACGTCATGGTGTCCCAGCAGACCGGCGCGGCCCTGTCGCTCATGATGATCGTGGTGATGGTGGTGGTGCTCGCGCTCAATAGCGCGCTGACCCGCCGCGCGGCGCGCTGGACGGCCAAGCGATGAGCCGCCTCGGCCTCGCCGGCTGGTCGGTGCTCGTCCTGGCGGGCCTCTACTTCATCGTGCCCCTGGTCATGATGGTGGTGTTCAGCCTGTGGGAGGGCAACGGGCATTACGGGTTCTCGGCCTACCGGGATCTCCTCGTGCTCCCCTCGCTCCCCTCGAGCCTCCTGCTCTCGGTCGAGCTCGCGCTGACCACCGTCGCGCTGCTGGTCGTGCTGCTCGCCCCCGCGATGATCTTCATGAACCTCTACGCGCCCTGGCTGCGGCCGCTCTTCGAGTTCATCGCGGCCCTGCCGTTCGTGGTGCCGGCGATCGCGCTGGTGGCCGGCCTGTCGGCGCTGATCACCGGGCCCGGCTGGCTGATCGGCAGCCCGTTCTATCTCGTGATCCCGTATTTCTTCCTGTCGATGCCCTATGCCTACCGGGCCATCGACGTCGGGCTGAAGTCGATCGACCTTACCACCATGACCGAGGCCGGCCAGAGCCTGGGCGCCAGCATGGGGCAGATCATCCGCCTCGTCGTGCTGCCCAACCTGCGCTCCGCGCTGATCGGCAGCACGCTGCTGACCGTGACGGTCGTAATGGGCGAGTTCACCTTCGCCAACGTGCTGCTGTTCCACACATTCGCGGTGCTGATCAACGAGATCGGGCAGCACGCCGCCACCGAGGCCGCGGCGCTGTCGACCCTCAGCTTCCTCATCACGTGGATGGCGATGCTGGGCGTGCTCGTAGTGGGTCGCGGCCAGGCCCAACCCGCCGGAGGACGCTGATGGCGACGATCCAAGCTCGAGGCGTGAGCAAGGCCTATAACGGCCGCACGGTCCTCAAGGCGCTCGACCTCGACATGACCGAGGGCGAGCTCATCTGCCTGCTCGGCCCGAGCGGATGCGGCAAGACCACGCTGCTGCGCATCATCGCCGGCTTCATCGTCCCCGATTCGGGCACCGTGGTGGTGGCCGGCCGGGACGTGACCAGCCTGCCGGCGAGCCAGCGCCGCATGGGGATGGTGTTCCAGGCCTACAGCCTGTTTCCGAACATGACCGCGCTCGAGAACGTCCGCTTCGGCCCCCGCGTCTCGGCCACCAAGCCGAAGGCCGAGCAGGTCAAGCGGGCCGAGGCGCTGCTCGATCTCGTCGGGCTCGCCCAGCACCGGGGCAAATATCCCCACCAGATGTCGGGGGGCCAGCAGCAGCGCGTCGCCCTCGCCCGGGCGCTCGCGGTCGAGCCGCAGGTGCTGCTGCTCGACGAACCGCTGTCGGCGCTCGACGCCAAGGTGCGCGTGCAGCTTCGCGAGGAAATCCGGCGCATCCAGCGCGAGACCGGGGTCACGACCGTGCTCGTCACCCACGACCAGGAGGAGGCGCTGTCGATCTCCGACCGGGTCGCGGTCATGAACGAGGGGCGGCTGCTGCAGGTCGCGACGCCCTCCACCATCTATCGCGAGCCCGCGGACGCCTTCGTGGCCCGCTTCATCGGCGCGGCGGCGGTGCTGCCCGGCATCGCAGGCCCGAACGGGGTGCGGGTCGGCGGCATCGATCTCCTGGCCCGGGCGGCCGGCCGGCACGCCGCGGGCTCCTCGGTCGACATGTTCATCCGGCCCGAGCACGTGCGGCTCGAGGCCATGAACGGCCACGTGCCGGCGGGTGCGCTCGCGGCCGAGATCCGGGACGCGACCTTCTTCGGCTCCCTGACCCGCGTCCGGCTGCATGTGCCGGGCCTCGAAAGCGCCCCCGAGATCACGGCGGACCTGCCGAGCGAGTATGCCGACGCGTTCCGCCCGGGCACCAAGGTGCTGGCCCGCTGGGACGAGGGAGCCCCCCGCGTCATGCCGCGCAGCTGAGCGGCGTGGCGGCGGCTGACCTGCCCTGCCGGGTCGCGCTCATCGTGGGCGCCGGGCCCGGCATCAGCGCGTCCCTGGCCCGCCAGCTCGCGGCGGCAGGCTGCCGCGTCGCGCTGGCGGCCCGCGACACGGCCAAGCTCGCCGCGCTGGTGGCCGAGACGGGCGCCGCGGCCTTCGCGGCGGACGCGGCCGATCCCGCCGCGGTCGAGGGCCTGTTCAAAGCCGTCGATGTCGCGCTCGGCCCGCCCGATCTCGTGGTCTACAACGCCAGCGGGCGCCAGCGCGGCCCCCTGGCCGATCTCGATCCCGAGGGCGTGCGGCGCGCCCTCGAGGTGAGCGCCTTCGGGGCCTTCCTGGTGATGCAGCAGGCGGCAAGGCGCATGCTGCCCCAGAGCCAAGGCACGATCCTGCTCACGGGCGCAAGCGCGAGCGTCAAGGGTTTCGCCCAGTCGGCGCCCTTCGCGATGGGCAAGTTCGCCCTGCGCGGGCTCGCCCAGAGCGCCGCGCGGGAGCTGCACCCCAAGGGCATCCACGTCGCCCATGTCGTGATCGACGGGGCGGTCCGCCGTGCGGGCGAGCCGGACGAGCCGCAAGCCAAGCTCGATCCCGAGGCCGTGGCGCAGGCCTATCTCGCCATCGTCCGGCAGCCGCGCAACGCATGGTCGATGGAGGTCGAGCTCAGGCCCTGGGTCGAGACCTTCTGAGCTTCAGCGGAACCGTAAGGCCGGGCGACTGGTTGATCAGGCCATTCACCGGGGCTTCAGCCGCGCTGTCCCACAGGAGGGCCCCGATCGACCCGACGACAGGATCTGCCATGCGCACGACACGCGACATTCTTCTCGCCGGGACCATGGTCCCGGCGCTTCTTCTGGCGATGCCGGGCCTTGCGGCCGCCGCAGGCGGCGGCGTGCTGATGGCCCAGGCCGCGCCGGAGCAGGACCCCAGAAAGCCGCGTGGCGGGGAAGCATCGCCGTTCGGCGCACGCCAGCCCGTGCAGGGGCGGCCCGAAGCGGCGCCCCAGGCGCCCCGGCCCGCCGCGCCGGCCGCCCGCGCACCCGAGGCCCCACCCGCCCCGCGGGCCCAGGCGGCGCCCCAGCAGGCCCCTCGCCCGGCGCCCGCCGAGCAGCCGCGTCCGGCGCCCGCCTCCCCCTTCGGGGCAAGGCCGGCCGCACCGGCCGCCGCGCAACAGCAGCAACCCCGCCCCGCCCCGGCCCCGGCAGCGCCCCGGCTCGCCGCCCCGCCGGCGGCCCCCAGGCCGGCCGCACCCGCCGCCCAGGCGGCGCCGGCGGCGCGACCCGCGGCCCCGCAGCCGGCCTTGGCCCCGCAGCCCGCACCCGCCCGGGCACCGGCGAAGGCCAGCCCGTTCGGCCAGCCCCGGCCGGC
>CAXUMV010000335.1:0-4226 GCA_964252065.1 uncultured Lichenihabitans sp. | reverse complement strand
TCGTGAACTGGTTCCTGTCCGGCTGGGCCGGCGCCTACCTCAACCGCCAGGGCTACTACTCGGCGGTGCTGTCGACCGCCAAGGCCAACATGGAGCCCTACGAGTGGGCCTACTGGATGGAAGGCAAGCCCGCCGAGAAGGACATCCACGCCCCCGACGGCACGCTGCTCGAAAAAGCGGGGTCCAGCCGCGACGGCGGCTCCTACGAAGAACGCATGGGCTCGGTCGCCTGCTGGAACTCGACCATGGACGAGAACGACTACCTGGTCCGCAAGTGGAACGAGTTCATCGCGGCCTGACCCTGTACCGATCTGGCGACTGAGGATCCCCTCATCCGTCCCTTGGACACCTTCTCCCGCACGCGGGAGAAGGGCATCACCGGCCGACGTCGAGGAGAGACCCCCGCGTGACAGATATCACCGCGCCCTCGCGCCCTGTCCGTGACACCGCCATCCCGGCCCGGGTGAAGCCCCGGGCGCGGTTCGGCCGGTCGATCCCGCCCTGGCTCCAGGCGATGCCGTTCGGCCTCGTGTTCCTGGTGTTCTTCGTGATCCCGCTGGCCCTGGTCGTGGTGGTCAGCTTCTGGGACTACAACGACTACGAGATCATCCGCGAGTTCACGGTCCGCAGCTACGTCGAGAACTTCGACGGGTGCCTCGCGCAGCTGCCCGACCTCTGCACGATCCTGCGGACCTACATCTCGACCGCCAAGTTCTGCCTGATCGTCTGGGCCTTCACGCTCGTGATCGGCTTCACGGTCGCCTATTTCCTGGCGTTCCATGTCCGCTCGCTCACCGTGCAGATGACGCTCGCGCTGGTCTGCACCATTCCCTTCTGGACCTCGAACGTCATCCGCATGATCTCCTGGATCCCGCTGCTCGGCCGCAACGGGCTGATCAACGACGCGCTGCAGGATAGCCACATCACGGCCCAGCCGGTCGAGTGGCTGCTCTACTCGCAGTTCTCGGTGATCCTCGCCTTCGTGCACCTGTTCACCTTCTTCATGGTGGTGCCGATCTTCAATTCCATGGTCCGTATCGACAAGCGGCTGGTGGAGGCCGCCTATGACGCCGGCGCGACGGGCTGGCAGACGCTGTGGAACGTCATCGTCCCGCTCTGCAAGCCGGGGATCGTGATCGGCTCCATCTTCGTCGTCACCATCGTGATGGGCGACTTCATCACCGTGGGGGTGATGGGCGGGCAGCAGATCGCCTCGGCCGGCAAGGTGATCGAGGCCCGCCTCAACGCGCTGCAGTTTCCGCCCGCGGCCGCCAACGCGGTGCTGCTGCTGGCCGTCACGCTCCTGATAATCACCGCGCTGACCCGCGTGGTCGACATCCGCAAGGAGCTTTGAGCGATGCGCGAGGGCCGCCCGCTCGCCTTCTACGTCCTGGCTGCATTCTTTGCGCTTTACGTGCTGTTCCTCTACGGCCCGATGATCGTGATCTTCGTGCTGTCGTTCCAGGGGCCGGAGGGCGGCCTCACTTTCCCGATGCGCGGCCAGTCGCTGCATTGGTTCGACCAGCTCTTTGCGGGCGGCGGCATCGTGGACATCGGCTCGGCCTTCGAGCGGTCGCTCGAGCTCGGGCTCGTGGTGATGGTGCTGACCATCGTGCTGTCCGTGCTGGCCGGCATGGCGTTCCGCCGCAAGTTCCGCGGTCAGGGCCTCCTATTCTACACCGCCATCGCGAGCCTGATCGTGCCCTCGATCATCACCTCACTCGGCATCGCGCTCCTGTTCCGGCTGTTCGACGATGCCGTGAAGGCCTATGGGCCCAACTGGCTGACCGACAGCTACACGACCTCGCTGGGCATGTTCACCTCGGGGCTTGGGGCGCACCTCACCTGGACGCTGCCCTTCGGGCTCCTCATCATGTTCGCGATCTTCAACCGCTTCGATTCGCGGCTGGAGGAGGCGGCGCGCGACCTCGGCGCGACGCCCTGGCAGACGTTCCGGCACGTCGTGCTGCCGATCATCCTGCCCTCGGTGGTCGGCATCGGGCTGTTCGGCTTCACCCTGTCCTGGGACGAGATCGCCCGGTCCAGCCAGGCGATCGGCTCCTACAACACCCTGCCGATCGAGTTGAAGGCGCTGACCAGTACGGTGACGACCCCGCAGATCTATGCGCTCGGGACCCTGACGACCGCCGTCTCCTTCACGGTGATCGCCCTGGCGCTGCTCGGCATCACCTACCTGAGCGCCCGGCAGGCCGCCAAGGGATCGGACGCCGGCAAGGGCGTCTAACCCCGGATATCCGCTTCGATCGCCGCCCGGAGCGCGGGCGTGACCTCCGGCGTGTGCCCGAACCAGCGCGCGAAGCCCGGCACCGCCTGGTGCAGCAGCATGCCGAGCCCGCCCACGACCCTGTGGCCGCGCGCGGCGGCCGCGCGGAGCAAGGCGGTCTCGAGCGGCACGTAGACGATGTCGCAGACCACGGCCGTAACACGAAGGGCGGCGAGGTCGAGCGCGAGGGGCGGCTGGCCCGCCATGCCGAGCGTCGTGGTGTTGACGAGCAGGTCCGTCTCTTCCGCGCAGGCCGGCCAGCTCGTCCAGGGCCCGGCCGTGACACGGGGGCCGAAGTCGCGGGCCAAGGCCGCGGCCGCGGCAGACGTCCGGTTCAGGACCGTGACCGCCAGTCCCCGCCCGAGCAGGCCGTGCACCACCGCCCGGGCCGCCCCGCCCGCGCCGAGCACCAGGGCGCGCCGGCGGTCCCAACCCGGTGCCTCGTCGTCCAGCGCCGCCACAAAGCCCAGAGCATCGGTGTTGCCGCCCTTGAGGCGTCCGGCTTGGAACCACAGCGTGTTGATGGCGCCGATCGCCCGGGCCGCCTCGTCGACGTCGTCGACGAGGGAGAGCAGCGCGCTCTTGTGCGGCACGGTCGCGTTGCCGCCGGCGAAGCCCGTGTCGCGCAGGCCGGACACGAAGGCCGACAAGTCGGCGGGGGCGACGTCGACCCGCTCATAACTCCCCGCGATTCCGTAGGCCCGCAGCCAGAACCCATGCAGGAGCGGTGAGCGGGAGTGAGCGACCGGGTGCCCGATCACGAAGGCTCGCGGCGGATCGGCCATGCTCAGGCGGACAGCACGTCCGCGTAGATGTCGGCGAGCGGCATGCTCAGCGCCAGGGCCGGCAGCTCCAGCACCGCATCGAGCCCCTCGAGCGTCCGCAAGCTCGCCCAGGCCTCGCCCTGCCGGTCGAAGACTTCCACGCGGGCCTCGTCGCGGTCGACGAGAACGTAATGCTGGAGACTGGGCAGGCGCCGGTACACCCGCCACTTCTCGGTTCGATCGCGCACCGCGCTGCCGCTCGACATAACCTCGACCAGGATCGTTGGATCATCCAGCGATCGCGCACCGGGTGGGAAAGTGCCGTACCGAACGATGACGTCGGGCAGCGTCGCACTGCGGACCGCCTTGCTCTTCATGTAGAAGGTTTCGGTGAACACACGGCACGTCGAGCCCGAAGCACGCAGCCGATTACGGAGCCCAAATGACAGGTTCTGGACGATGTAGTGATGCTCCCACCGCGCGCCCACCATCATCTTGATCAGACGGCCGTCGATCAGCTCCCACTTCTCGTCGGCGGGCATGTCGGGCAGCAGATCCTCGAAGTCGTCGAGGTCCATGATGTCGTAGCGCTCGGACCGGTCAGTCATCGACGACTTATCCTGTGGCTTGTTTGCGGACCGTCGACAGCATAGCACGGTCGTCGATGCCTTGCGACACAGCGACCCCGCTTCGCGGACCCCACCCGTCGTCCGTGCGGACACCACCCTGCCCAGCCGTCGGCGAACGGGCGGCACACCCGATCGGGGCCAGCCCGGGCGAGCGTTGGACACGCGCGCCACGACGGAGCTCCGGCCCGCCTTGACCGACCAGACCCGCCGCCTCGTGACGCCCGACCTTCGGGACGACGACCTCGACAGCTCGCTGCGGCCGCAGGTGCTGGCCGACTTCACGGGCCAGGAGGCGCTGCGCAAGAACCTCAAGGTGTTCGTGCAAGCCGCCAAGCAGCAGGGCCAGGCGCTCGACCACGTGCTGTTCGTCGGCCCCCCGGGGCTGGGCAAGACGACGCTGGCCCAGATCGTCGCGCGTGAGCTCGGGGTCAATTTCCGCTCGACCTCGGGCCCGGTGATCGCCAAGGCCGGCGACCTTGCGGCGCAGCTGACCGCGCTCGAGGAGCGCGACGTCCTGTTCATCGACGAAATCCACCGGCTGAACCCTGC
>CAXUMV010000334.1:0-4227 GCA_964252065.1 uncultured Lichenihabitans sp. | reverse complement strand
TGTCGATCCGCTGCAGTCGGATGGTGGCGGACAGGATGATGCCGGTAAGCCCCATGCCGCCGCAGGTCGCGGCAAACAGGTCGGCGTTGACGCTCATACTGCAGGAGACGAGGCGTCCATCGCCCAGCGAGAGTTCCAGGCTCTCGACATGGTCGCAGAAGGATCCCGCGCCGTGATGATTCTTGCCGTGCACGTCCGCGGCGATCATGCCGCCGACCGTCACGAACTGGGTGCCCGGCGTCACGGGCACGAAGAAGCCGCGCGGCACGAAGGCCTCGATGAGGTCGGCCAGCAGCAGGCCGCCCTCGCAGTGCAGCAGGCCGGTGTCCGGCGCAAAGGCCAGCACCCGGTCGGTCTTGCGGGTCTCGAGCGTCAGGCCCGACCCCAGGCTCGCGTCGCCGTAGGAGCGGCCGTTGCCGCGGGCAAGCAGCGGGTCCGCCGCATTGGCCGGCACGCCGGCGGCATCCCGGCGCGTGGCGGGCGCCACGGTCCGGCACGCCGCGACCGGATAGCGCCCCCAGCCCGACAGCGGCCGCGCCGGCGGCGTCCTCGCCTCGGGGAGCGCCATCAGATGCCCGCGCCGATGATCGCCGCCACGCTCAGCCCGGTCAGCAGGCTGGTCCTGTCCGTCATCGCAAACACCACCGGGTCGTCGTGCATCTCGCCGCGGCTCGCGAGCATCAGCAGACGGCTGACCCAATAGAGCAGCAGGGGGCACACAAGCCAGAGGTAATTCGGATGGCTGTACAGGGCGACCACGTCGGGGCTGGCGATGTAGAGCGCAAAGACCAGCACCGCCCCGAAACCCGCCGCCGCCGCAAGGGCGTTCATGACCCCGAGATCGCTGACCCTATAGCCGCGCCCGGTCACGGCGAGCTTGCCCTCGCCCAACTTCACCACGAGTTCGGAACAGCGCTTCACGATGGCGAGGCTGAGGAACAGGAAGAGGCAGAACATGAGGAGCCACGGCGACTTGCGCGTGCCCAGCACCACCACGCCGGCCAGCACCCGCACCGTGTAGAGCCCGCCGAGCGTGATCACGTCGATGAGCAGTTCGCGCTTGAGCACCAGCGAGTAGGCCAGCGTGGTCCCGATGTAGAAAAGCAGGACGAGGCAGAACGGCAGCGAGAGCGCCAGCGCTCCGGCCACCGAAAAGAGGAGCAGGGCGGCCGCCATGACCGGGCCGTGCACCAGCGGGATCGCGCCGGACGCAAAAGGGCGGTTCCGCTTGCGGTGGTGCTCGCGGTCGGCCGGCAGGTCGAGAAGATCGTTGATGAGGTAGGCGCTCGATGCCGCGGCGCAGAAGCAGGCCAGCGCGCCGAACACGGTGAGAACCGATGTGGCGTCGAACAGGTGCCCGCTCAGCATCGGCAGGAAGATGAGGATGTTCTTGACCCATTGGTGCGGCCGCAGGGCACGCAGATAGGCCCGGACCTGCGGGCGCGGACGCTCCAAAATTGTCGCGGTGGCAAAGCTCCGCCTGATCTCGGCCTCGAAGCGCCTGGTCCGCGTGATGGCCAGCGCCGACCCCGCGGCGCGCCAGACCGGCATGTCGACCGGGTCGTCTCCAATATAGTCGAAGCCCCCTGCCCCGAACGCCTCGATCAGGCGGGCGGCCTTGCGGTCGCCGGCGAGGTTGGTGGCAAGATCGGTCGCGAACACGCCCGCGATGCCGCCGATCTGCCGCGCCAGCGCCTCGACGTAGCGCTCGTTGGACGCCGAGGCGAGATAGACCGGCCGCTCCTGCGCCTGCGCTTCCCGGATCCAGGCCACGGTGGCCTCGCGCAGCGGGAGGGTCTCGACGTTGAGCGCGACACGCTCGGCGAGCTTGGATTTCAGGACCGACTTGCCGGCGGACAGCCAAGCCGGCAGCTTCCAGACTTCGAGCGGGTGCCCGGCCACGAACTGGAGGGCCGACTCGATCAGGAGGTCGCTTCTGATCAGCGTCCCGTCGACGTCGACGACCAGCGGCTTGCCGCGGGCCTCCTCCGGGTCGAGCGCCGCACGCTGGGTGGCATCGAGCTGTGCCGACATCAGCAGAGCTCCTTTTCACCGAGCGTCGCGGCCTTGCCGAACGAGTACTTCTTGTGGCCGTAGTAGCTGGAGACGACCGGCGTCATGACGCCGATCACATGGGCGACGGTCTCGGCGTGCCAAGTGAAGTCCAGCGCGGGGAACACGACGCGCGCGAGGCCGATGCTGGTGATCCAGACCAGGCAGAACGCGAAAGCGTTGACGATGGCGAAGCGCCTGAACTCGGACAGCCAGAACGCGCCGGGCTCGAACACGAAGGCGCGGAACAGGGTGAAGGCGGTCACCATGCCGATCAGATAGGCCAGCGCGACGGCGATCTCGTAGGGCAGGACCAGCGACAGCGCCAGCCGGGATCCGAGATTGACCGCCGCGGACAATCCTCCCGTGAGCAGGAACAAAAAGAAGCGCCGCGCTTCGGCTCTTTTTATCCCGGCCATCAGACAAGCATCCGTCGTCACCCCGGTCCCGGACACATGAGATCGCACGCAAGTGCGCAAAGCATCGGCTTTTACTGCAATTGATCGGGTCATCGCCGATCACGTCGCATATTTCAAGCCGGATCCGGGCGATCGAGCCACTTCGAGGAGTGTGTGCTTTGTAAAACAGGCTCGCGGCTAGCCGTCCAGCTCCGCCGACTCCCGCCAGATGTTGACCGCGCCGTCAGTCGCGAATCGATCGATCTCTGCAAGCTCGGTGTCGCTGAAGCCGATGTTGCCCACCGCGCCGATGCACTCGGTGATCTGCTCCGGGCGGCTTGCCCCGATGAGCGCCGAGGTCACCCGGCCGCCGCGCAGCACCCAGGCAAGCGCCATCTGGGCGAGGCTCTGCCCGCGCCGCTCGGCAACTGCGGCGAGACCCCGCACCCGCTCGAGGTTGTCCGCGCTGACGACCGCGGGATCGAGCGACTTGCCCTGCGCGGCGCGGCTGTCGGCCGGGATGCCCGCAAGATACCGGCCGGTGAGGAGGCCCTGGGCGAGCGGGGCAAAAGCGATCACCCCGATGCCCTCCTGCTCGAGCGTGTCGAGCAGACCGTCCTGCTCGACCCAGCGGTTCAGCAGGGAGTAGCTCGGCTGGTGGATGACGCAGGGCGTGCCGAGCTGCTTGAGGATGGCGGCCGCCTCCGCGGTGCGGCGCGCGTTGTAGGACGAGACGCCCACATAGAGCGCCTTGCCCTGCCGGACCGCGGCGTCGAGGGCCCCCATGGTTTCGGCGAGCGGCGCGTCGGTGTGGAACCGGTGGGAGTAGAAGATGTCGACATAGTCGAGGCCCATGCGCCGCAGGCTCTGGTCGAGGCTGGCGAGCATGGACTTGCGGCTGCCGAACTCGCCGTAGGGGCCCGGCCACATGCGGTAGCCGGCCTTGCTCGAGATGACGAGCTCGTCGCGCAGGCCGGCGAAGTCGCTTCGCAGGATGTCGCCGAACGCCGTCTCGGCGGACCCGGGCGGGGGGCCGTAGTTGTTGGCGAGGTCGAAATGCGTGATGCCGCCGTCGAAGGCGGTGCGGCACAGCTGCTTCATGCTGTCGAGCGAGCGGTCCTCGCCGAAATTGTGCCACAGGCCGAGCGAGATCGCGGGGAGCTTGAGGCCGCTGCGGCCGCAGGGCCGGTACGGCATCTTGTCGTAGCGCGTGTCGGCGGGCTGGTAGGTCATCGCGTGGGGTTCCTTCGGCGCAGGCTGCCGCTTGGCCGAAGGTCGCCGTAACGTCAAGCCGGCGGATCAACACTGTCCGCGGCCGCCTGCATGGAAAGGCGAACCCGCTCCTCTCGCATGGGCCTGCCGCGTCCAGACCGCGGGACCGAGAACGGTCGGGGGAACCACACACAATCGACGCCGCCCCCTGGACAAGGCCCGGGTGCAGCGACACAACCTTGCGACCCTCGTGACCCCGTCGTCGCTCCCGCGGCGGGCGGAGCGGCGATACGTCGTCTCGTCGGCGGTGGGGCAAAAATGTGATCGTACCGTGATGCATGGTTCTGCCAGGATCGACAGACACAATCGAAGCAAGCGGATCGCGGTCGTGGGGGCCGGTCCGGGCGGGCTAGCGAGCGCGATGCTCCTGGCCGCCGCCGGCGTCGACGTCACGCTCTACGAAAGCCAGGCCACCGTCGGCGGGCGAACCAGCACGCTTTCGGCGGGACCGTTCCGCTTCGACACCGGACCGTCGCTGGTGACGATGCCGTACGTGTTCCAGGAC
>CAXUMV010000333.1:1844-4236 GCA_964252065.1 uncultured Lichenihabitans sp. | reverse complement strand
GCGCCGAACAGCACGCCGCCGATGATGACGTTGTGGAAGTGGGCGACCAGGAACAGGCTGTTGTGCAGCACGAAGTCGGCCGGCGGCACGGCCAGGAGCACGCCCGTCATGCCCCCGATGATGAAGGTCACCATGAAGCCGATGGCCCACAGCAGCGGGGAGCTGAAGCGGACCCGGCCGCCGTAGAGGGTGAACAGCCAGTTGAAGACCTTCACGCCCGTCGGCACGGCGATGATCATCGTCATGATGCCGAAGATGGCGTTGACGTCCGCCCCCGCCCCCATGGTGAAGAAGTGATGCAGCCACACCATGAAGGCGAGGATGCAGATCACCATGGTGGCGAGAACCATCGAGCGGTACCCGAAGAGCGGCTTGCCTGAGAAAGTCGAGATCACCTCGGAGAAGATGCCGAAGGCGGGCAGGATGAGGATGTAGACCTCCGGATGCCCCCAGGCCCAGATGAGGTTCATGAACATCATCACGTTGCCGCCGGCTTCGTTGGTGAAGAAGTGGAAGCCGAGGTACCGGTCGAGGGTCAGCATCGCGAGGGTCGCGGTCAGCACCGGGAAGGCCGCGACGATGAGCAGGTTGGAGGCCAGCGTGGTCCAGCAGAACATCGGCATGCGCAGGTAGCTCATGCCGGGCGCGCGCATCTTCAGGATGGTGGTCACCAGGTTGATGCCCGACATCAGGGTGCCGACGCCCGAGATCTGCAGGGCCCACAGGTAGTAGTCGACCCCGACGCCCGGCGAGTAGGCGAGCTCCGAGAGCGGCGGATAGGGCAGCCAGCCGGTGCGGGCGAACTCGCCCACGATCAGCGAGATGTTGACCAGCAGCGCGCCGGTCGCGGTCAGCCAGAAGCTCACCGAGTTGAGGGTCGGGAACGCGACGTCGCGCACGCCGAGCTGCAGCGGCACGACGAAGTTCATGAGCCCGATCACGAAGGGCATCGACACGAAGAAGATCATGATCGTGCCGTGCGCCGAGAACACCTGGTTATAATGCTCGGGCGGCAGATAGCCGGGCGACTGGAACGCCAGCGCCTGCTGCGAGCGCATCAGGAGGGCGTCGCTGAAACCGCGCAGCAGCATGACGAGCGCGAGCAGGGTGTACATGACGCCGATGCGCTTGTGGTCGACGCTGGTGATCCACTCGCGCCACAAATAAGGCATGTAGCCCTTGAGCACGATCCAGCCGAGCACGCCGACGATCACGAGGGCCACGATGGCCGAGGCGATCGTCGGGATCGGTTGATCGAGCGGAAGGGCGTCCCAACCGAGCTTGCCGAACATGATGGGTTACTCTCCCCCGGTCTTGGGCGAAACGGACGGTGCGGGTCCCGGACCCGGCGGCAGCGTCTGCATGACGATGTCCGTGAACAGCCCGGTCCCGGTCAGCTTGTAGGTCGCGGGCGGCACGTTCGTGCTCTGCTTGGCGAGATCGCGGTAGCTGTCGGGGCCGAGCGTCGCGGCCGAGCCCCTGGCCCCCTCGACCCACTGGAAGAAGGCGTCCTGCCCCACGGCCTTGGTGAGGAAGTGCATGTCGGAGAAGCCGTCGCCGCTGAAATGGGCCGACAAGCCCTCGAAGCTGCCCTCCCGCGACGCCTCGAGATGGAGCTGGGTCGCCATCCCGTTCATCGTGTAGATCATGCTGCCGAGCTGGGGCACGAAGAAAGCGTTCATCACGCTGGCGGAGGTCAGGGTGAAGTGCAGCGGCGTATGGGTCGGCACGACGAGCTCGTTGACGCTGGCCACGCCCTGCTCGGGGTAGATGAACAGCCACTTCCAGTCGAGCGAGACGACCTGCACCTCGAGCGCCTTGGTGTCTTCGACCGAGGTCTTGAAGGGATCGAGGTCGTGCGAGCTCGTCCAGGCGATGCCGCCCAAAAACAGGATCACCAGCAGCGGAATCGACCACACGACGATCTCGATCCGGCCGGAGAACTCCCAGTCCGGCAGGTAGGTCGCCTTGGTGTTGGACGCCCGGAACCACCATGCGAAGGCGAGCGTCGCGATGATGGTCGGCACGATGATCGCCAGCATGATGGCGAGCGCGTTGAACAGGAGCAGCCGCTCGGCCTCGCCGATCGGACCCGCGGGGGACAGGATGCCGCTGTCGCAGCCCGAAAGCAGGGCCGCCGCGCTGCCCAGAATCAGGGCACGGCCGGCTGTCCCGCGGAGGCTGCGGCTTGCCTGGGTCGGGCCGGCGTCTCGCCTGCTGAACACGGTGCGCCTCTCGCTTGGACCCCCGGCAGGCCTAATCATGCGGCCGTTCCTAGCGCGAATGCAATGCAGGACGAAGACGCCGGACCGACGCAGCCTCCAGGGCAAGACGCCGCGGTGCGGTCCCGTGCTTCCCGGGGGCTTCCGTGCGCCGGTCGGCCGCGGTAGCC
>CAXUMV010000333.1:0-1834 GCA_964252065.1 uncultured Lichenihabitans sp. | reverse complement strand
GCCCATGCTTAGCTGTCCGTGTACGAACGAAAGGGTGCGGCGGCGGCATGCGAGCACGGGAAGGCCGGCGCGTCCGTACGCTTCACGTCAACGGCAAGGCCCACGGGATCGACCTGCCGGCCGACACGCTCCTCCTGACCGTCCTGCGCAACGACCTTCACCTCACGGGCGCCAAATACGGCTGCGGCCTGGGCCAGTGCGGGGCCTGCACGGTGCTGGTCGACGGGCTGCCGGCCCGGGCCTGCATCGTGCCGCTCGGGGTCGCGGCCGGGCGGCCGATCGAGACGCTCGAGGGGCTCGGGACCGCCGAGCATCCGCATCCGGTGCAGCGCGCGTTCATCGAGGCGCAGGCCGCCCAGTGCGGCTACTGCCTCTCCGGCATGATCATGACCGTGAAAGCGCTGCTCGACCGCGATCCGGAGCCCGACGACGCCACCATCCGCCGGGAACTCGCGGGCAACCTCTGCCGCTGCGGCACCCATATCGAGATCCTGGCGGCGGCGCATCGGGCGGCTGCGCTGATGCGCGAGGCGCGGGCGTGAGCGGCGCGGCGGCCGACTGGCGCAGCCTGCTCGACCAAAGAAGCGTCCTCCTGGTGCTGCGCGGCGATCACCCGGCCCGGCCGCCGGCCGAGGAGCCGGCCGCCGCCTCGCCCGAGCCGGGCGGGCGGGGGCTCGAGCTGTTCCTGGCGATCGACGAGGCCGGACGGGTCACGGCCTATAACGGCCATGTCGACCTTGGCACCGGCATCGGCACCGCGCTCGCGCAGATCGTCGCCGAGGAGCTCGACGTCGAGGTGGACGGGGTGCGGGTCGTGCTCGGCCACACCGGCCAGGTGCCGAACCAGGGCGGCACCATCGCCAGCGAGACCATCCAGGTCACCGCCGTCCCGCTGCGCCGCGCGGCCGCCCAGGCGCGGCTCCACCTCGTCGGCCTTGCGGCCGAGCGCCTGGCCGTGCCGGCGGCGGGGCTGGTCACTGAGGGCGGGCTCGTGCGCGTCGCCGACGGCAACCGCTCGATCGCCTATGCCGACCTCATCGCGGGCCGGCACATCCGCCTGCAGCTCGACGAGACGGTGGAGGTCAAGCCGGTCGAGGCCTACCGGATCGTCGGGCGCAGCCTCGCCCGCCGCGACATCCCGGCCAAGGCGACTGGCGCTTTTACGTTCGTGCACGACGTGCGCGTGCCCGGGATGCTGCACGGCCGCCTCGTCCGGCCGCCCTATGCCGGCCTCGACCACGGCCCCTTCGTGGGCCGGAGCCTGATCGGGGTCGACGAGGCCTCCATCGCCCACATCCCCGGCATCCGGGCCGTCGTGGTGGAGGGCGATTTCATCGGGATCGTGGCCGAGCGCGAGGAGCAGGCCGCCGCCGCCGCGGCCGCGCTCGGGACGCGCTGGCGCGACTGGGGCCCGGGGCCGGATCTTACCGCGCCCGAACGGGCGCTCCGCGACCATCCCTCGACCCCGCGGGTGCTGCTCGACCGCGGCGATGTCGAGGCCGCGATCGCGGGCGCCGCGGTGCCGATGCGCCGCAGCTATGTCTGGCCCTACCAGATGCACGCCTCGATCGGGCCGTCCTGCGCGGTCGCCGACGTCGGGGCCGGCGGCACGACCGTCTGGTCCGGCACCCAGAGCCCGCTGCTGCTGCGCAGCGATCTCGCCCGCCTGCTGGAGGTCGGGGAGGACCGGATCGCCGTGCTTCGCCTCGAGGCCGCGGGCTGCTACGGCCGCAACGGCGCCGACGACGTCACCCTCGATGCCGCCCTGCTGTCGCGGGCAGTCGGCGCCCCGGTGCGCGTGCAGCTGACGCGCGAGCAGGAGCACCTGTGGGAG
>CAXUMV010000332.1:0-4244 GCA_964252065.1 uncultured Lichenihabitans sp. | reverse complement strand
GAGATGGCCCGCCACCATGGCGAAGAGGTAGCAGGGCTTGGGGTGCGGGTCGTGCCAGACCGCAAAGTGCCGCGCGCCGCCCTCGAGCGGGCCGGCCGAGACCTGATTGCCGTTGCCGAGCAGCACGGCGGCCTCCTCGCGGGCCGCCTCGATGCGGGTCGTGAATACGGCCAGCACGTCGGGGCGGTCGAGCATGTAGGTGATGCGCCGGAACCCTTCGGCCTCGCACTGGGTGCAGTAGGCCGATCCGGTGCGGTAGAGGCCCATGAGACGGGTGTTGGCGGTGGGGTCGAGCACCGTCGCGATCTCGAGCGTGAAGGGTGTTTGGGGCGGCGTCTCGATGGTGAGCGCGTCGGGCGTCGCAAGACCCCCCGCAAGGTCGAGCTCCCGTCCTTCGAGGCGCACGGACCGCACCACCAACCCGTCGCCGTCGAGCACCAGGGGGGCGCCTGGCCGGCCGTGCGGATTGGGCCTGAACGCGAGCGTCGAGCGCACCGCGGTCGCGGTGGGGTGGAGCACGATGTCGAGCTCGACCGTGTCGACGAGGTAGTCGCTCGGGCGATAGTCGGCGAGACGGACGGGTTCGTTCTGATCGGCGCGCATGGTGACCCCCAAAGCAAGTCTCGTGCTCGGCCTCTATTCCGCCGCCGACCGTCCGGCGAGCACGGCCCCAGGCTCGCGGGCCGTGTCGCGCGGCAGGACGCGATGGAAGACGATTGCAGCCCCGAGATCGGCGGCGCCGAGCGCGATGAGGAGGACGGGGTCGGGCACGCCGAAGACGGGCAGCTGCAGGAGGGCCATGAGACCGGAGCCCGCAACCATGAAGAGCGCGTTCAGCACGCCGACGCCGGCGACGACGCGGGCGCGCCTGTCCTCCCCGGCCCAGGACTGGACGGCGGCGAAGAGCGGCACGGAGAAGAGGCCGCCGGCGGAGGCGAGGCCGACGAGATCGAGGGCGATGCGCAGGCCGGTGCCGCTGTGCAGGAAGGCGGTCAGGCTCACCTCGCCGCCCTGGGCCGTGAGGCCGAGCGTCGCCACGCCGAGATCGACGAGGAACACCGCCATGAAGGCGACGGCGTAGGGCACGTGGCCGATGGCGATGCGCCCGCGCGCGATGAGCACCGTCGCGAGCGCGCCGAGCCCGACCCCGATGCCGAAGAAGACGCTGATGGCGGTCTCGACCTCCACCCCGCCGCCGACGCCCTGCTTGACCACCAGCGGCACGAGGCTGAGCGTGACGGCGCCGTTGAGCCAGAACCAGGCCGAGCCGAGCGCCCCCACGCGCATCCGTCGGTCAGCGGCCAGGGCGGCCACCAGGCGCCAGGTGCCGGCGACCACGTTGCGGCCGACCCGGAGGCCCGGCGCCGCAACGCGGGTCGGAGGGATGAGCCAGGCGGCGGCGCACGACAAGGCGGCGACGACCAGCAGTTCGGCCACGACCAGCGCTGGCGGCGTGTCGTGCAGGCCCGTGATCCCGCCCGCCACGAGCCCGAGCAGGATCGCCACGAAGCTCGCCCCTTCGATGAGGGCGTTCCCGGCGGTCAGCTCGGCCGTCGTCAGGTGATCGGGCAGGATGCCGTACTTGATCGGGCTGAACAGGGCCGAGGTCGCCCCGAGCAGACCGAGGCCGACGAACAGGGTCGCGATGGAGCCGAACCAGAAGCCGGCCGCAACGAGGGCGAGCACGAGGGCTTCGGCGAGCTTCACGCGCCGCGCGATGCGCGCCTTGTCGCTCGCGTCCGCGATCTGGCCGCCGACGACCGACAGGAGAAGCGAGGGCGCGATGAACACCGCCACCGCGAGCGTGACGAGCGGGCCGGCCCTGTCCTCGCCCAGGCGAAACAGGATCATCATCGCGAGCATGGTGCGCACGAGGTTGTCGGAGAAGGCCGAGAAGAACTGGCACCAGAACAGCGGCGCGAAGCGTCGCGTGACCAGCAGCCCCAACACCGTCATGCCATGCTCCGAGCGGAAACGGGCCTGCGCGGCCCGGCTCACAGCGCCTTGGGGGCCTGCAGGAGCTCGAACCCCTTCTGCGCCGCCACCGCGGTTTCCGTGTTGCCCGCTACATGGACCGTCGGCATGGCAAAGCCAATGCCGGCCTCCACGAAGGCGGTGTTGATCAGCAGCAGCGCCCGCCGCCGCGCCAGGAACTGCACGTCGCCGGGCTTGGTCATCATCTTGGTCTGGATCTGGATCGCGAAATCACCGAATTGGGCGACGCCCTGCATCTTGAGCGGGTTGATGATGTCCGGGCCGAGCTCGGGGTCCTCGGCCAGCGCCTCGCCGATCCTCTTGATGATCTTGCGGACCCGGTCGAGGTCGGTGCCGTAGGGGACGTTGAGGGCGATCTTGTCCACCACCCAGTCCCGGCTCTGGTTCTGCACGGCGCCCAGGATGCCGAAGGGCACAGTGTAGAGCGCCCCGCGCTGGTGGCGCAGCTTGACCGACCGCAGCGAGAAGGACTCGACCGTGCCCTTGTAGGAGCCGCTCTGGATGTACTCGCCGATGCGGAAGGCGTCGTCGAAGAGGTAGAAGATGCCGCTGATAATGTCCTTCACCAGCGTCTGCGCCCCGAACCCGATGGCGACGCCGACGACGCCCGCACTGGCGATCAGGGGGCCGATCTCGACCCCGGCGGCGGCCAGCATCATCATGCCCGCGAGCACGATGAGGACGATCGCGAGAATGTTGCTGATGATGGGCAGCAGCGTCTGCAGCCGTGCCGCGTGGGCCGCGTCCGGCATGCCCTCGCTGCGCATGATGCTGAGCGCGATCTTGCGGTCGATCAGGGCCTTGATGACGTGCCAGGTGAAGTCGGCCAGGAGGCCGATCACCACGATGCTGATGGCGCCGCGCGCGATGCGCGTCGGCACCGTGTCCATGGTGAGTGAGGTGAAGTCGAGATCGAGGATGCGGCCGAGCAGCAGCGCCGCCGTGACGATCACGACGCTGCGGATGCCGCGCTCGAAGACGACGACGTCGAACGCCTGGGAGCGGGCGGGCGAGACGTCCGCGCCCGGGGGACGCAGGATGTGGTTCACCGACCGGCGCGCGACCGCGATGGTGGCCGGCAGGCCCGCCGCGAAGGCGGTGAGCCAGAATGCCTGCGAGGCCCGCGCCACCCACAGCACCCAGAGCACGACCATGAGGAGCGAGGCCGCCGCCGCGATGCTCGGGCGGTGCCGGGTGACGAAGGACGCGTGCCCCGGCTCGGCGAGGCTCGCCTGCGGGGTGCGCCACACGATGTCGAGGCCGACCAGCCCCATGACGAGGCCGGCCAGATCCGCCCAGACCTCGCCCGCGAGTGGCGACAGGCCGAAGCGGCTGAACAGGCTGATGGTTTGCCACGTGAAGCCGACCACCACCGCGAGCAGGATCCAGCGCCGGTACACGAACGCCGCCGCCGGCGTGGTGATGGGGATGACGCGGAACCGCGCGGCGCCGGGCGCGAGCAGGATGCGGCCGAGCACCGCGATGAAGCGCGCGAGCAGGAAGGCGATCAGGTAGCCGAGCAGCATCTCCTTCAGCGTGATCGGCCAGTCGAACAGCAGGAAGGCGCCGACGCTGCCGAGGGCGAAGCTGACCAGGAGCCCGACGCCGTAGGCGAGCCGGAAGAAGACCGCCCGCACCCGCTCGTCGACGCTGGTCAGCGTCAGCGCCATCAGCCAGCGCTGCGCCGGCCGGAGGCTGCGGCGGAACAGCTCCTCGGTGCCGAAGCCCAGGGCCACGAAGCCCAGGAAGAAGGCCCCGGCGGTCCACCAGCCCCGCTGGTCGAGGGCGCCTGCGATCATGCCGCGCGCCATCGCCGCATCGGCCGGCAGCATCGTGCTCGCCTCGGCCAAGGCGAGGAAATGGGTGCGGACGGCCTGCAGGCGATCGGCGAGGCTGATCGCCATGGCGCGGGGCGGGGCGTTCGGGGCCGGCGCCTCCGTGATGGCGCCGCCGCGCCCTGCGAGCAGCGCCTTGACGTCGGGGTCGGCGAGAAGGTCGGTGAGGGTCTGCAGCTTGGCCACCGGGCTCTGCACCCCGGCGGTGGGTTTCTCCGACGCCGCAAGGGCGGGGGACAAGCTCCACAGCACGGCCAGCGCAACCACCACGTGACGCCATCGACCGCCGGCCATACTCTCGCTCCCGCCCCGCCAACCGGCCCCTATCATGCCCTTCTCCCGCCTGTGGGAGAAGGTGGCCGAAGGCCGGATGAGGGGATCCTCCGCCCCGCGAGTCCCCGCAGCCGCCCTGTC
>CAXUMV010000331.1:2986-4280 GCA_964252065.1 uncultured Lichenihabitans sp. | reverse complement strand
CCTCGAGGCTGACCCGGGCGCCGTAGATGATCCGGGCCAGCACGTCGCGGCGCTGGTGGATCGCGGTCCGCACCTGGTCGACCGCCATGCCGAGCGCGGCGGCCTTGCGCTCGTCGAGCCCCTTGAGGGAGCCGCGGTCCAGCGCCTCGGCCAGGATCGCGTCGACCTCCGCTTCGCATCCATCGAGGCTCGCGGCCCGCGAGGCTGCGCGAACCTGCTTGAGGATCGCCAGGAGCCGGCCGATGAAGTCCTCGACCGGCACCGCCGCCGTGGCGCCGAAGCGGCCGACGATCGCCGTGAGGCCCGAGGCAAAGACGCCCAGCACCATGGCGCCGATGTAGATGAAGTCGCTGTACTGGTCGAGGAAGGTCTCCTCCTCGTCGTCGATATAGGCTGCCGTGCCCGGGTGGGCGGGCAGCACCGCGCCCTTGTCGGTCGCGGGCGCGGTCATCCAGCGGGCGGCGGGCGCCAACGCGGCCAGCGCCACGCGTTCGGACAGGAGGAACCGGGTCAGGGCCGCCACGGTCTGGTCGCTGAGCTCGGCGCTGGCGACCAGGCGCGTCGTGACCCCGAGGGTGTCGACGTCCTCCGCGGGCCGGGGCGGCGAGCCGCCGAAGGCGCCCTTGACGACCTCGACCGACTCGTAGGCCGGCTGGCGCTCGGCGATCGCGGCAGCCTCGGACACCGGCAGGATCACGGGGGCGCCTTCCCCCGCCTTGGCGACCGCCCGGACCGCGGTCTGCATCGCCTTCGCCGAGACCTGGCCGACGACGAAGATGGCGTCCACGGTCTTCGTCCGGATGGCGTCGCCGACGTCCTCGGGCTTCAGCGGCAGCGTCTTCACGGCATCGACCGCGAGGTCGTACTGCCCGAGCGCGGTCTCGAACATCCGGTCGTCGCCGGCCCCCGCGCCCACGAGCCCGATCCGCTTGCCGGCGAGGTCGGCGATCGTCTCGACCGCGCCCCCGCCCGGGGCAACCAGCAACGCGATGCTCTTGTGCAGCAGCACCACCGTGCCGCCCTTGTCCGGCATCACGACGTCGGGCCGCACGATGGCGAGGTCCGCCTCGTCGTGCTCCATGGCCCGGCCCGCCTCGGCGAGGCCGTCGGTCGGCACCGGCTTGATGCGCAGGCCCTTGTGCTCGTGCTTGGCGAGCTTGCTCATGGCGTTGACGAGGTCGACGTCGTCCCGCTCGCCCGAAGCGACCGCCACGCGCAGCACCGTCGGCCGCTCGACGTAGTAGGACAGCGACACCAGGATCAGCAGGACCGACAGCGTCCCCAGGGCCATCGC
>CAXUMV010000331.1:0-2976 GCA_964252065.1 uncultured Lichenihabitans sp. | reverse complement strand
GGGCGACGCGAAAATGCAGCACGTCGCCGTCGTTGACGACGTAGTCCTTGCCCTCCAGCCGGAACTTGCCGTTCTCGCGCGCCCCCGCTTCGCCCCGCCCGGCCACATAGTCGTCGTAGGCGATGGTCTCGGCCCGGATGAAGCCTTTTTCGAAATCGCTATGGATCACGGCGGCCGCCTGCGGGGCGCGGGTGCCGCGCGACACGGTCCAGGCCCGCGCCTCCTTGGGGCCGACCGTGAAGTAGGTGATGAGGTGGAGCAGGTCGTAGCCCGCGCGGATGACGCGGTTCAGCCCCGGCTCGCCGAGCCCGACGGCATCGAGGTAGTCGCGCTGCTCCTCGAGCGGCAGCACGGCGATCTCGCTTTCGATCTTGGCCGACAACACGACGCTGACCGCGCCCTCGGCCGCGGCCCGCGCCGCGACGGCGGCCGAGAACGCGTTGCCGGCCTCGGCCGAGGCCTCCTCGACGTTGCAGACGTAGAGCACGGGCTTGGACGAGAGCAGGCCCAGTCCCGCGAACGTCTTGCGCTCCTCGGGGCGGATCTCGACGAGCCGGGCGGGCCGGCCTTCGCGCAGCAGGACGAGGCAGCGGGCGACGAGATCGGCGAGCTCCTTGGCCTCCTTGTCGCCACCCTTCGCCTTCTTCTCGAGCGCGAGGGTCCGCCGCTCCAGGCTGTCGAGGTCGGCGAGCATCAGCTCGGTCTCGATGGTCTCGATGTCAGCGAGGGGCGCGACGTGGCCCTCGACATGGGTGATGTCGCCGTCCTCGAAGCAGCGCACCACATGGGCCACCGCATCGCATTCGCGAATGGTGGCGAGGAACTGGTTGCCCAGGCCCTCCCCCTTGCTGGCGCCGCGCACGAGCCCGGCGATGTCGACGAAGGTCAGCCGCGTCGGGATGATCTCCTTGGAGCCGGCGATGGGCGCCAGCGTCTCGAGGCGCGGGTCGGGCACCGCCACGTCGCCCACGTTGGGCTCGATGGTGCAGAAGGGATAGTTGGCGGCCTGCGCGGCCGCGGTCTGGGTCAGGGCGTTGAAGAGCGTCGACTTGCCGACGTTCGGCAGCCCGACGATGCCGCATTTGAAGCCCATGGGATCTCTCTCGGTGCGGCGGCGCGAGGCGGCCGTCGCGCCCCCCGGGTTCTGCCGCAGGCACGGGCCAAGGGCAATGGGCACCAGCCTTGCCGGTGATGCCCTTCGCCCCGCGGCAGCGGGGAGAAGGGCTGGACTGTCTCGATCCTCAGCCTCGTCCCCCCGGCTCTTCCTTGTCGAAGCCGCCCTCCACCATGCGCAGGTGCACCTTGTTCTGGAACGAGGCATCCTCGCCGGCGGCCAGCAGGGCGGCGTCGCGGGCGATGGCCTCGCAGAGCGCCGTCACCCAGGGCCGCTCGGTCTTGGCGAAGTCGCTGAGCACATAGGCGTGCACCAGCGCCTTGACCCCGGGATGGCCGATGCCGAGCCGGACCCTCCGGTAGTCGTTGCCGCAGAGGCCGCTGATCGAGCGCAGGCCGTTGTGGCCGGCGTTGCCGCCCCCGCGCTTCACCCGCAGCTTGCCGGGCGGCAGGTCGAGCTCGTCGTGCAGCACCGCGAGGCTCTCGAGCCCGAGCTTGTAGAAGCGCAGCGCCTCGCCCACCGCGCGCCCGCTCTCGTTCATGTAGGTCGAGGGCTTGAGCAGCAGCACCCGGGCGCCGCCCACCAGCCCCTCGGCGGCCATGCCCTGGAAGCGGCTGCGGAACGGGCCGATCCCGTGCTCCCGCGCCAGCGCGTCGATCGCCATGAAGCCGATGTTGTGGCGGTTGCCGCCGTAGCTCGGGCCCGGATTGCCGAGACCGGCGAGGATGAGCATGACGGCCGTGCCCCGGGGTTGACCGTGGCGAGCAGGGCGCCACACTGAACGCTTGGCTTATGCGGCCTCTTGCGAGAAATCCATGCCTGCCAAGATGCTCCACCTCGGCGCCTTCATGCGGCCGGTCGGGATCCACACGGCTTGGTGGCGCGACCCGGGCGCCTGGCCCGACGCCAATGCCGATGTCCGCCACCTCGTGCGCCTGGCCCAGAAGCTCGAGGCGGCCAAGTTCGACGCCTTCTTCATGGCCGATCATCTGGCCCTGCTCAACATGCCAATGGCGGCCCTGCGGCGCAGCGCCACCGTGGCCTCGCTCGATCCTTTGACGCTGCTGCCGGCGCTCGCGATGGTGACCGAGCGCATCGGGCTCATCGCCACGGCCTCCACGACCTACAACGAACCCTACCACGTGGCGCGGAAGTTCGCCTCGCTCGACCACATCAGCCAGGGCCGGGCCGGCTGGAACCTCGTGACCGGCGGAAACCCGCACGAAGCGATGAACTTCGGGCTCGACGAGCATGTGGAGCACGACACCCGCTACCGGCGCGGCCGCGAGTTCTTCGACGTCGTGACCGGCCTGTGGGACTCCTGGGCCGACGACGCGTTCCTGCGCGACAAGGAGAGCGGGCTGTTCTTCGACCCCGCCAAGCTCCACGTGCTCGGCCACGAGGGCGAGTTCCTGAAGGTCAGGGGCCCGCTCAACGTCGCCCGCCCGCCGCAGGGCTGGCCGGTGATCGTGCAGGCCGGCGCCTCGGAGGCCGGCCGGCAGGTCGCGGCGGAGACCGCGGAGGCGATCTTCGGCAGCTCGACCAGCATCACCGAAGCCAAGGCGTTCTATGCCGACATGAAAGGGCGCATGCGGGCCGTCGGCCGCGACCCCGGCCATCTCAAGATCCTGCCGGGCGCCTTCGTGGTGGTCGGCGACACGGTGGCCGAGGCCGAGGCCCGCAAGGCGCAGCTCGACGCCCTGGTCCATCCCGACAGCAGCCTGCCGAACCTGTCGATGCGGCTTGGCACGGACGTGTCCGGCTTCGACCTCGACGGACCGCTGCCCGAGATCCCGGAGTCCAACGCGAGCCGCAGCGGCCGGCAGGCGCTGGTCGATCTTGCGCGCGAGAAAGCGATGACG
>CAXUMV010000330.1:0-4316 GCA_964252065.1 uncultured Lichenihabitans sp. | reverse complement strand
AAGGCGCTGGTGGAGCGGGTCGAGCGCGAGGCGCGTGTTCCCGTCTTCGCCCATCTCGAGGGGCTGGTGCACGTCTATGTCGACCGGGCGGCCGACCTCGACAAGGCGGAGCGCATCCTGGTCAACGCCAAGATGCGCCGCACCGGCGTCTGCGGCGCGGCCGAGACCCTGCTGGTTGATCGTGCGGTCGCGGCCTCCCACCTGCCGCGGCTGCTCGGCGCGCTCATCGCCGCGGGCTGCGCCGTGCGCGGCGACGAGGCGACGCGCGGCTTCGATGCGCGCGTGACCCCGGCCACGGAGGACGACTGGCGGACCGAGTATCTCGACAGCGTCATCAGCTGCCGGGTCGTCGACGGGCTCGAGGCGGCGATCGAGCATATCGAGACCTACGGCTCGCACCACACCGACGCCATCGTCACCGAGGACCGGGCGGCCGCCGAGCGCTTCCTGGCCGAGGTGGATTCGGCGATCGTCGTGCACAACGCCTCCACCCAGTTCGCCGATGGCGGCGAGTTCGGGTTCGGCGGCGAGATCGGGATCGCAACCGGCCGCATGCATGCGCGCGGGCCGGTCGGGGTCGAGCAGCTGACCTCCTTCAACTACCGGGTGCGCGGAACGGGCCAGACCCGGCCGTGAGCCTCGAGGCCGGCGCGTGGCGGTTTCCCACCCTGCCCCGGCACGGCCAGGCCCTGCGGATCGGGCTCCTGGGGGGCTCCTTCAATCCCGCCCATGAGGGGCATCGGCTGGCGAGTCTTGCGGCCCTGCGGCGCCTCCGGCTCGACCGCATCTGGTGGATCGTGACGCCGGGCAACCCGCTCAAGGCCGCCGCGGGCCTGCCCGGTCTTCCCGACCGGATCGCCGCGGCGCGCAAGGTGGCGTCCCACCCGCGTATCGACGTCACGGGGTTCGAGGCGGCGCTCGACACGCGCTGGTCGGTCGACACCGTCCGCTACCTGAAGCGGCGCTGCCCCGGCACCCGCTTCGTGTGGATCATGGGCGCCGACATCATGGCGGAGCTGCACCGCTGGCGGCGCTGGCGGGACTTCATCGAGGCCCTGCCGATCGGCGTCGTGGACCGGCCGGGCTCGACCTTCAACGCCGCGCGCGGCCGGGCCGCGACCCTGATGGCGCGGGGACGGCTGCGCGAGAACGAGGCCGGCAGCCTCGCGGACGCGGAGCCGCCCGCCTTCGTGTTCATCCATGGACCCCGCTCGACGCTGTCATCCACCCGGCTGCGCGCCCGCGGGCGTTAGGGCGGGGCCGCCCGCGGGCTCGGGCCGGGCGCCGTAGCGGCGGGCGATGGCGGCGCAGGCCATCAGCTGCACCTGGTGGAACAGCATCAGCGGCAGCACGATCAGGCCGACCGCCTGCCCCGCGAACAGGATGTTCGCCATGGGAAGGCCGCTCGCCAGACTCTTCTTCGAGCCGCAGAACACGATGGCGATCTCGTCCTCCTTGGAGAAGCCGAAGGCGCGGCTGATCCCCGTGGTGGCGGCGAGCACGAGGCCGAACAGCACCAGATTGGCGCCGATCATCGCTGCGAGGCTTGACGCGTCCACCTGATGCCAGAGCCCGGCCGCCACGCCCTCGCTGAAGGCCGCATAGACCACGAGCAGGATCGAGCCGCGGTCGACGAGGCTCGTGAGCTGCCTGTGGCGGGCGATCCAGGGACCGACCCACGGCCGCACGAGCTGCCCTAGAACGAAGGGCAGCAAAAGCTGCAGCGCGATGCTGCGGACCGCGTCCGCCGAGAAGGCGGCCTCGGTGCTCATGAGCAGCCCGACCAGCAACGGCGTGAGGACGACGCCGACGAGGTTGGAGAACGACGCGCTGCAGATGGCCGCCGCCACGTTGCCCCGTCCGATGGAGGTGAAGGCGATGGAGGACTGGACCGTCGACGGCAGCAGGCCGAGAAACAGCATGCCCCGCGCAAGGCTGTCGCCGAGCCAGGGCCGGAGCACCCAGCTGAACAGCAGCCCCAGCGCCGGGAACAGCACGAAGGTGCTCGCGAAGACCACGAGCTGAAGCCGCCAGTTCGTCAGGCCGGCGATCACCGCCTCGCGCGCGAGGCGGGCGCCGTAGAGGAAGAACAGGAGCGCGATCGCCAGCGTCGTGACGAGGCCGAGCGCCTGTGCGGCCTGCCCGGTCGCGGGCAGGACGCTGGCGAGCACCACCATGCCGACGATGGCGCAGATGTCCTCACCCCTGCGGCGGTCCGCGGGCGCCACGGTCGGCGTCATGGCGGTCTCGGGGCGTCAGGATCGTCAGGCGCCGATGCCATGCCCCGCGCCGGGCCGGGGCGCAAGCGCCTCGCGCGGGAGCCGCTTGTAGAACAGCGTCGTCTCGGCGAGGCGTCCGTCGGGACGGAAGGCGTGGTCGGGCACGACGCCGAGCGCCGTCCAGCCGCAGCGCCGGTAGAGGCGATCGCCGGCGCTGCCGGTTTCGGTGTCCAGCATCAGCAGGGTGCGTCCTGCCGCGAGCGCCGCGGCCTCCGCCTCGCCGAGCAGCCGGGCGCCGAGGCCCTGCCGGCGCGCCGAGGAGAGGACGAGCATCTTGCCGATCTCCGCCCGATGCGGCGCGTTGGGCTGGAACGCGAAGATCAGCATGACGGTCCCCACCAGCCGGTCGCCGTCCGCCGCCACAAGAAGGTGCTTCTCGCCCGACCGGAGGCCAGGCAGCTGCGCCCGCCAGAAAGCCTCGCCGTCCGGTGCGGAAAATCCCGCCATGAAGTTGACCGAGGCGCCGTGGGCCACCGCATCCACCAGGATGGCCGCGAGCTCGTCGAGCCGTGCCTCCGCCTCGGCGGCTTTGAGGGTGCGGATCGTGATGGCGGTCATCGCTGCTCCTTCGGACCCCGAGCTCTTGCGGAAGTTGCCGAACGGGTCCCGGTCCCTCGTTCACAGATTGACACCGGCGGCGCTCACGCTTATCCGGTCGGAGCGTCTTCGATTCCGCCTTCTGGATGGGTCGGGCGCTCACCCGGCCTACTGCCAAGAAGCCGATCCCGGATCCTCATCGGTCCGGAGACCGGATCGAACACGAGGACACGATGTTCGCAGTTATCAGGACCGGCGGGAAGCAGTATCGCGTTTCCGCCGAGGACAAGATCACCGTCATGGCCCTGCCCGGCGCTGCCGGTGACAAGGTCGATTTCGAGGTGCTGAGCGTCTTCGACGGCGAGGCCGTGTCGATCGGTGCGCCGCTGGTGGCGGGCGCCTCCGTGGCGGCCGAGATCGTCGAGCAGGCGCGCGGCCCGAAGGTGATCGCCTTCAAGAAGCGTCGCCGCAAGAACTCGCGCCGCAAGCGCGGCCATCGGCAGGATCTGACGGTCGTCCGGATCACGGACATCGCCACAGGCGCCGCGGCTCGCGCGCCCGAGGCTGACGCCGCCGCCGGCTGAGGATCGCCCCGGCCCCAACGGGCCGCAGACATTTTCGACAGGATGGCGGCCCGGCCGCATTCAGACACCAGAGATTCGGAGCAGGACGATGGCTCACAAGAAGGCAGGCGGCTCATCCCGCAACGGTCGCGACTCGGACGGGCGCCGCCTCGGCGTCAAGAAGTTCGGTGGCGAAGCCGTACGCGGCGGCAACATTATCGTGCGTCAGCGCGGGACCAAGTGGCATCCCGGCGCCAATGTCGGCTGTGGCAAGGACCACACGCTCTTCGCCCTCGCCGATGGCCGGGTGCAGTTCACGACGCAAGGCAAAACGCGCTCCTACGTCTCCGTCGTTGCCATGGCCGACGCAGCCGAATAGGTGGGGAACCCGACGAAGGCTCCCCACCGGCACTCAAAGCCCCGGTGGGCAGGTTCTTCGTCTGAGACGACAAACCAGTCCAAGACCTCCTGAGGTCGAACCCAAGGGGAAGTGAGTGCTCACTTCCCCTTCGTCGTTCGTGGGGCGCCGCGTGAGGCGGGCCTCTGGACTGGGAGCACCGTCATGTTTCCCGAGATCGTACGGGACGACGTTTTCCGGCTCGAAACGCGCCGGCTCTGGATGCGCTGGCCCGCGGTCGGCGATGCCGCCGCGCTTACCGCCATCGCCGGCCAGAAGGACACGGCCGAGATGACGGTGCACGTGCCCCATCCCTACCCCAAGGGCGAGGCGAGCCGGCATATCGAGATGTGGCGCGAACGCAACGCGGCGGGCTGCGGCCTCGGGCTGATGCTGACGGGCCATGGGCAGGACCGCGCGCCCTTCGGCATGGTGACGATGGAGCCGGTGGAGGCGGGCGCCAAGATCGGCCTCCTGCTCGCCCCCGAGCGGCGCGGCCTGGGGCTTGCGACCGAAGCCGTGCAGGGCACCATCGACGCG
>CAXUMV010000329.1:0-4323 GCA_964252065.1 uncultured Lichenihabitans sp. | reverse complement strand
ACGTCATGCAGGGCCGCCTGCATGCCCTCGATGATCGCGACCGCGTCCTGGCCCGCTCGATCGTCGTGGTCGCGCTACGCCATCTCGGCACGATCCGACGGGCGCTCGCGCAGCTGGTCGACAAGGGGATGCCCAAACGCAGCGGCGGGCTCGAATGGACGCTGGTGGTCGCGGCGGCGCAGATCCTGTTCATGGACGTGCCGGACCATGCGGCCGTGAACCTGTGCGTGCAGGCGGTCCGGCACGATCCCAAGAGCCAGCCCTTCGCGGCCCTGGCCAACGCGGTCGCCCGCAACTTGACCCGCAGGACCGAGACGGCCGACCCGGTGGCGGCAGACCCCTTCGTCGACAAGCCCGCCTGGCTGGCCGCGCGGTGGCGGCAGAATTTTGGGCCGGCCAGGGCGGCCGCCATCGCACTCGCCCATGGCCGGGAGGCCGGGCTCGACGTCACCCCGCGCGCCGAGGCGGCCCTGTGGGCCGAGCGGCTCGGCGGCCGGCTGCTGCCGACCGGCTCCATCCGCGTGCCGGCCGGCACCGCCGTGCCCGACCTGCCGGGCTATGCCGAGGGGGCCTGGTGGGTGCAGGACGCCGGAGCCGCCCTGCCGGCCCGGCTGCTCGGCGTCGTGCCGGGCCAGCGCGTCGGCGACCTTTGCGCGGCGCCCGGCGGCAAGACCGCGCAGCTCGTCGCGGCCGGCGGCGAGGTCGTGGCCGTCGATCGCTCGGCCGAACGGCTGAAGCGGCTCAAGGGCAATCTCGACCGGCTCGGCATGGAGGCCGAGACGCAGGTGGCGGACGTCGTCGGGCTCAGCACCGCCCCGTTCGACGCCATCCTGCTCGATGCCCCCTGCTCGGCGACCGGGACCATCCGCCGGCACCCGGACGTCGCCTGGACCAAGCGGGCGTCCGACATCGCCGCGCTGGCGATCATCCAGGCCAAGATGATCGACCGCGCCTTCACGCTGCTCCGGCCGGGCGGCGCGCTCGTCTATTGCGTGTGCTCGCTCGAACCCGAGGAGGGCGAACAGCAGATCGCGGCGCTGCTGCGGCGCAACCCGGACGTGGAGCGCGTCCCGGTTGCGGCGGCCGAGGTCGGCGGCCTCGCCGAGGCGATCACCGCGCTCGGGGACGTTCGCACGCTGCCCTCCATGAGCCTGGGTCCGGACCCAGAGATGGCGGGCCTCGACGGGTTCTACGCGGCCCGCCTGCGGCGCCGCGCCTGACGGCGGCGGACGGCGGCCGGCTCAGAGGCCGGCCGCGGCGACCGCCAGCAGGCTTTCGTCCTCGCCCGGGCCGGCCAGGAGCCCGAGGCCAAGCGGGCATCCCTCGAGGGTCGTGGCCGGCAGCGAGAGCTGCGGCAGGCCGGCATGGCCCGCCGGGCATAGCAGGGCCAGCGCCGTGGCCCGGAACAGGTCCAGCGCCGGCTCCGGCGTGCCGATCAGGGGCGCGATGCCGGGCGTGACCGGCGCCAGCATCACCGTGCCGGGCGGCAGCAGCGCGCAGAGCCGCCGCCTGACGTCCTCGCGCACCGCGCGCGCCGCCGCGATCTGCGCCGGCTCGACATGGGCCGCGGTCGCGAAGCGCTCGCGGACCCCGGGCCCGAACACCGGGCGCACCGCCTCGATCCAGGCGCCATGGGTGGTCCAGGCCTCGGCCGACTGCAGGGTCCGGAAGGCATCGCGCCAGAGCGCGAGCTGCCCCGCGGCCAGATCCACCGGGTCGGCAGGCCCGATCCGGGCGGCGAAGCGCGCGATGGCCGGGCCAAGGGCCCCGGTCACCGCGTCTCCGGCCAGGGAGAAGAGGTCTTGCGCGAGCAGAAGGCGCTTCGGGGCGACGGCCGGGCGCGCGTCGACCAGCAGAGCCGTCCCGACCCTGGCGAACAGGGCGGGGTCGCGGGCGAACCAGCCGGCCGTGTCGTAGCTCGGGGCGAGCGGCACGACGCCCGTCAGCGGGATGCGGCCATGCGTGGTCCGGATGCCGTAGAGCCCGCCATAGCTCGCGGGCAGCCGGACCGAGCCGCCCGTGTCCGAGCCGAGCGCGACGTCGACGAGGCCCGCCGCCGTCGCGGCCGCCGATCCGCTGGAGGAGCCCCCCGGCAGCCGGCCGGGCGCGGCGACGTTCACCGGCGTGCCGTAGTGATGGTTCTGCCCGTTGAGGCTCCAGGCGAGTTCGTCGGTGTGCGTCTTGCCGACCAGCCGCGCACCGGCGTCGAGCAGGCGCTGCACGGCCGGGGCGGTGGCTGTGGGCACGGGATGGCTCGCCAGCCAATGGGGGCTGCCGGCCCCCGTCGGCAGGCCGGCGACGTCGTAGAGATCCTTGACCGCGAAGGTCACGCCCGCGAGGGGGCCGCCCGGGCGGCCGTCCCGCTCCGCGCCCGCGTAGGCGCAGAAGGCGCCGACCGTGTCCGTCACGCTCACGGCGCGGCTCCCTCCGGGCGGTTCAGCGTCGGCCGGGGGCGCAGGAAGGTGCGGCGGCCGCCTTTCAGCCCCATCAGCGGGAGCGCGATCTCGGCCACGGCCTCGGCGTCCGAGGTGGCGTCGAGCACGACCAGATCCGCCGGCCGGCCGGGCTCGATGCCGTAGTCCGTGGCGCCGATCAGCCGGGCCGACAGGCTGCTGACCATGGCAAGGCAGTCCGCCATGCCCTCCGGCGTGCCGATCTGGGCGATGTTGGCGTAGAGGTTGGCCATGCGGACCAGCGAGCAGTCGCCGAAGGGCGTGAAGGGGTTCAGCACGTTGTTGGTCGACAGCGAGCAGGTCACCCCCAGGCCGAGCAGGCGGTGGGCGGGCGCGACGCCGCGCGGCACGTTGTGGTCGTGGTCGCGGCCGGTCAGGAACAGGTCGGTCGCCGGCAGCACCGTCAGCGCCACCCCGGCGCCGGCGAGACGCCTGCCGATCGCGGCGACCTCGCTCGGCGGCAGCGCCGACAGCTTGGTGACATGCCCGATGGCGACCCGGCCGCCCCAGCCCGACGCGTCCGTCATCCGGCACACCTCGTCGAGGTCGAGATGGGCGGGATCGAGGCCGAAGTCGAGATGCAGGTCGATCGGAACGTCGAAGCGCCGCGCGAGGTCGAAGATGCGGGCGATCTGCCCGTGCGAGTCGCGGTCGACGTAAGGCGCGCCGCCCACGAGGTCTGCCCCCTCGGCGAGGGCCGCCGTCAGCACCGCCTCGCAGCCCGGGTCGTCGAGCAGCCCCTCCTGGGGGAAGGCGCAGAGCTCGATGTCGATAGCCCAGGCATAGTCGCGCTTGAGCCGCTTGAGGGCGCGGAAGCTGGTGAGGCCGATGCGGGGGTCGACCTCGACATGGGTCCGCATCCGCGTCGTGCCGTGCAGGATCGCCTTCTCGAGCGTCCGGCTCGCCCGGTCGTAGACGTCCTCCTCGGTGAAGCTCCGCTTGGCGGCCGCCACGGCGGCGATCGCCTCCTCCAGGGTGCCGTGGCGGCAGTCGCAGCGGCCCATGATGCAGGACTTGTCGAGATGGATGTGGGTCTCGACGAAGCCGGGCACGACGAGCCGCCCGTCCAGCCGCTCCTCCGGGCCGTCGGCCTCGAGCCCGGCCGCCACGGCGGCGAAGCGGCCATCCTTGATGCCGATGTCGAGCAGGCCGCCGCGGCCGGCGATGCGGGCATCACGAAAGATGAGATCCAGGCTCATGGCGCCTCCGGTCTGCGAAATCCCCAGGCAATCGCCGTACCAGATGCTAGTGCATGTCGCCCAGGAGGCGGGCCGCCAGATCGAAGCGGGCCCGGCTGTCGTCCAGCGCGTGCGGGTAGATGAGCCGCCCGTCCTTGACGATCAGCCTCTCCCGCTCTTCGGCCGGCAGGTGCCCCGTGAGATCGTCGGCCGCCACCTCGGGACGCAGCGAGAAGGCGACCGCCTTGGGGCCGATGTCCACCCGCTCGACCGCGTGGCTGTGGCACAGGATGCGGAGCCGGGCGCGGGCGACCAGCTGCACCACTTCGGGCGGCGGCGGCCCGAACCTGTCCTCGAGTTCCGCCTCGAGCTCGTCGAGATCGTGGACGTCCGTCCCGCGCGCGAGACGGGCATAGATGTTGAGGCGGACGATCGGCTCGGCGATGTAGCCCGCCGGGATGTGGCCGGCTTCCTGGTCGCCATGGATGGCCGGCGTCCAGTCCTCCACGATTTCGCCGCGCGCCTGCCGCACCGCGCGGCCGAGCAGGTGCTGGTAGAGCCCGACGCCGATCAGCTTGACGTGCCCGGCCTGGCTGTCGCCGGTGAGGTCCCCGGCTCCGCGCGCGTCGAGGTCGGCGGCGCTGATCGCCATGCCGCTGCCGAGCCGGTCGTGCGTAGCGAGGGAGGCGAGG